>JBDTCQ010000057.1:0-11780 GCA_039923515.1 Dokdonella sp. | reverse complement strand
CGGAATGCCGGGAGGTTGCGGGCGGATCAGCATATTTGACAGCGCTCCACCTCAGCAGGATCTCCACCCGGTGACGCTTATCAGCATCGATGGAAAGGACTCTCCCTTTGATGGCCAGACAAGCTTCCGGGTTCCCATTGGAAGCCATGTTGTTGCTGTTGCCGAAAATGTTGACGCGCGGTATTTGGGGTTCAACAGTCGCCTGCGCGACAATCAGGGACGGTCGCGATACAAATCGCTGACCATCGAGGTAAAAGCCGATACGACGTATCGTCTTGCTACCCACATCCTGCCTGAACATCGCAATGAGTGGCGGGATGGCGCCTGGTGGGAGCCGGTGGTCTGGAGCGAGTCGAGCGAAGCATGTCGCTGAGCCCTGGTTCCGGTGGCGGCAGCCGGTTCGACTTCTTTCTGGAGGCTATTCTGTCGTGACTGTACTCAGCGTCAATGTAAACAAGGTTGCAGTTTTGCGCAATTCACGAGGCGACACCGAACCGCGTCCGGTGACAGCGGCCTTGTGTGCGCTGGCCGCCGGTTGTCATGGCATAACCGTGCATCCGCGTCCGGATCAGCGCCATATCCGTCCGGACGATGTCATCCATATTGCTGGCATTGTTGGGGGCGCCGAATTCAATATCGAGGGCAATCCGTTTGCTGCAGTCCGTGAAGAGTATCCAGGCCTGCTGGAGCTGGTTCGGCAAGCGAGGGCAACGCAGGTCACTCTGGTTCCGGACGCAGACGCGCAGATCACATCGGATCATGGCTTCGATGAAGATACTGATTTCGCACGCTTGAAGGAGATCGTCCACGGTTACAAGGACCTTGGCTCACGCGTCAGCGTATTCATCGATCCTGGTTGCAAGGTAATTGGCCAACTCGCTGATTGCTCGGTGGATCGCGTGGAAATCTACACGGGTCCCTTCGCAAAGGCCTTTTCAACCGGATCATTCGTGCGCGAGCTCGATGCCTGTACAACGACAGCGAAGATGGCGCGTGACATCGGACTCGGTGTCAATGCGGGGCATGATCTTAGCCAGGCCAATCTGGCGACCCTGCTGCAAGCCATCCCTGATCTGGACGAAGTTTCGATAGGGCATGCGCTTTTCACCGAGGCCTTGTACGAAGGCCTCGGTGTGACTGTGCGCAACTACCTCGCGATCATCGAAAGGTGCGCGCTCCATTCCCAATCCGCTTGATGGAAGGCGGGCTTGGCTGAGGCCGGTTATTCGCCGGGAATTTTGCCATCCGTGGCTGCCGTCCACGGCTTGAGTCTGGCGCTGTCACAGCAATTGATCGCCGACTCCCTTGGCTGCGGGATGGGCGAGGATGGCCCGCATTTGCGCATCGCCGCCGTCCTGAGGATAGAGCGCCCTTCTGGTCGATGCCTCCTAATCTCCGTGTGGCGCAACTACGCGCAGACCACTGATGTGATTGTTCTGCGCAATGGCGAGAACATTTGCAAGGTTGTCGTAGGAGGAGTGTGGTTCGGGCTTGATGTCCAACTGCACGGGAACGCCACGCGCACTCGCGACCTGCAATTGCTGATCCAGCCCGCGGCGACTGGTTGACTGTCCGTCCAACACGAGTTCGCCGGTATCGCGAATCGACAAGTTCAGGGTCAGTGGTTCGGTGATCGTTGGCGCGCCGCTGGTCAACGGAAACGGAATTGTTTTGCTCACCAGGGGTGTTGTGACCATGAAGATGATGAGTAGCGTGAGCATCACATCGACCAGTGGGGTGATGTTGATCTCGGCCATCATGGCCAGCTTCGAATTGCCGCTGCTTGCATAGGACATATCGGACCTCCGTCGTGACTTCGGTGATTTGTTCCCTACTGCTGCCTGCTCAGACTGATTGTTTGAGGACTTGCTTCCCGAGCCGACAATGCCGAGCCTACACCCGTCAGGGTGATCCGCAAAGAAAAAGGCGTCGCTTGCGCGACGCCTTTTTGAGCACCCGTGTCACCTTGGGTATTCAGATCATCACTGTGCCTGGGCCGTGATGAAGCCAATCTTGACCATACCTGCGCTCTTTGCGTTGGCCATGACCGTGGCAATCAATTGGTACTGCGTGGTCTTGTCCGCGCGAATCTGCAACTCGGGCTGCGGATTCTTCTGGGCTGCCACACGGAGTTGGGCCGACAACATCGCCTCGGTAATCAACTCGTCGTTCCAATACAGGTCGCCAGTTTCCTTGACCGCCAGATCGATCGGCTCCGGTGGATTGGTCTCCACCGTATTGGGGTTCGCCTGTGGCAGGTCGATGCGGATCTTGTGGGTCATCAACGGTGCCGTGATCATGAAGATGATCAGCAGCACCAGCATCACGTCCACGAGGGGCGTGACGTTGATTTCCGCCATCGGACCGCCACCCGAATTGGATGAAAAGGCCATGGCTTACTTCCTCGAGCTTGCGGGGGCCGGGGCTGCGGCCACGTTTTCAACGCGGGAACCAATGGCGAAGAAGTCGTGCAGGTCGTGGGCAAATTCATCGAAGCGCGCATAGATCAGGCGATTGGCACGTGCGTAGAAGTTGTACGCAAGCACCGCCGGGATCGCGACGAACAGACCAGCGGCAGTCATGATCAACGCCTCGCCGACCGGGCCAGCGACTGCTTCCATCGAAGCGTTGCCACTCGCACCGATCTTGATCAGGGCGTTATAAATTCCCCAGACCGTACCGAGAAGTCCTACGAAGGGAGCTGTTGCACCGACGGTAGCAAGCACAGTCAGGCCATTTTCCAGCCGGATGCTTTCGCGGGCTACACCCTGACGGAGTGCGCGATCGATGAATTCCGAGCGATTCAACGCTTCAACGAGGCGACTGCCTTCGTGACGCGTGTGATGCTGGGCTGCGGTGGCGGCCTCAAGCGCAATCTTCGAGAACGGCTCGGATTTCGGCTGTTCTTCGAGGAAGCGGATTGACTCCTGGGCCGACGGTGTCTCCCAGAATGTGTGAATCACCCGCTCCATGCGCGATTTAACCATCATGTTGCGAATCAGATTCGCAATGATGAAGTAGACCGACATCACCGACATGACGACGAGCGTGGTGAAAACTATCCACCCCATCGCATCGAAGTTGTGGATGAGGTGATCGAAGCCCATCTGCGTCATGGCTTGGGCGTTGCTGCCGCCGCCTGGAATGGGTGGGGGCATGGTCGAAGAGGCATCTTGCTGCATGGCGCTACCTTAGATGATTGCTACTGGTTGAGGTTGAAATCGATGGGTACCAAAGCGTAACCGCGACTCGCGCTTCCGCCCTTCATACCAGCATTGAAAACCCACGTCTTCACTGCTGCGATTGCTGCCTGATCGAGAATTCGATAACCGCTGGATTTCTCGACGGTGACTTCTTCGGGTTTTCCATCAAGCCCGACCAATACCTTGAGAAGGACCTTGCCCTCCATCCGCTGGCGAACAGCCTGTGGCGGATATTTTGGCGGGCGCAGCCTACGGTAACTGATATTTTCCGTCGGCGCGATGTCCACCGGTGGCGCTGGCGGCGCCGGTGGTGCCGGCGGCGGGGCAGCAACCGACATTGGCGAGGCCTCCTCGACGACCACGGGCGGCGGCGGCTCCGGTGGCGGAGTCGGTGGCGGCTTGATCTTCTCAATCACCTTCGGCGGCGGCTTCTTCGGCGGCTCTGGCGGCGGCGGTGGCGGTGGCGGTGGCGGTGGTGGCGGCTCGATGAATTCGACCGTCACCTTGTTGTCGACTTTTTTCTGTTGGGCTTGTGGCGGCGCTGCCGGCGTCGCCAGCAGGGCAAGAGCAAACACATGCACGGTGAACGCACCTGCCAGGGCCGTGACTCGGCGCCAGTTGAATGTGTTCGGTTCGGATTGGTAGACGTCAGCCATCGGTGTTGACCAAACAGTTGTTGTTCTTGTGCGCGATCCGCCAGGTTCCCCGCGGATGTGGCTGCTGCCAATCCCGCAAAGCGTAGCCCGGCACGGTACAACACCGACCTGCTATCAGACAAGAGTAAACACTCAAGTTTGACTGCCTGACAGCGATGGTTTTTCGACTTGCCATGAAACGAGCGTTCATTTCTTCTTGTCAGACCGCTTCAGTTTGACGCCCGAACGAACCGCCTTGATGCGCTGGTCGGCCATGGCCTTGGTGCTGGGGTACGCCTGAGCTTTCTGCCAGGCCGCAAGTGCGGCGGGTTCGTTGTTTGCGTAGCTCTCGACGTCGCCAAGAATCACGTAGGCCTCACCTTCCTGACGCAGGCCGCCTTTCTTGATTGCGCGCTCCAGCGCGGCCTTGGCCTCCGGCAATCGTTCGGCGTAGAACAACATGTAACCCAACTGGTAATCCGCATTGCCGTCTTTGGATTGCGCGGAAGCCTTCTCATAGGCCGCGATCGCACAGGGCTCGTCTTCGGCCTGACTGCAGACGTCGCCAAGCAGCTTGTTGATTTCGTAATCGGCGGTGACCTTGCCGTTGGCAATACCTTCATTCAGCGTTGCTGCAGATTCCTTGGGCTTTTCCGCGTTCGCGTAAAGTTTGGCCAGCTGGACATAGTCCTCCTGGCTGGTGATCAGTCCCTTTTCCTTGGCCTTGCTGAGAACTTCGATTGCCTGGGGATATTTGTCGTCGTTGATGTAGATCGTGGCCAGTTGCTTGAGCAGCTTGATGTCGTTCGGGGTCTTGGCCAGCTGGGCCTGCACAACTCTGGCCGCTTCTCCGTATTGATTGAGCTCGAAAAGGCTGGCCATGAGAATCTGGTTCCAGCTTTCCTTGGGTTCCTCGCTCGCGGCGATGGCGCGCTTCATCGTGTCTGCTGCTTCCTGAAACTTGTCCAGGCGATAGTAGATATTTCCGAGCAAGGCGATCTGGTCGGCAGTCTCCACGCCGGCTTCAGTCTTGAACCGCTCCAGGGTCTTCTGCGCCTCCGCATATTTCTCCGTTTGTACCTGCATCTGGGCCAGCTGGTACATCAGACCGAAGTGGGCATTGTTCGGCAACGCATTGAGTTCGATTGCCTTGCTGGTGGCAGCCAGTGCCTGATCTTCTTTTTCCTCATCCCAATAGATGCGGCCGAGCAACTGCTGCGCGAATGCCTCGGCATATGCGCTGATCTTCTTTCCAGCCAGCGCCTTCTCGATCAAGGGTTGGGCTTCGTCGTTCTTGCCGTCATTGACCAAATCGGCCGCTTTCGACAAATCCCGGCTTTCGCTGGCCGACATGGTCGCCTTGGGTTCGCTGCGAGTCGTGTTGGGGTACTCGTTCTCGACCTTGGCCGGCTTCTTGGCGGCCATGGCCGCGCTTGACGAGAACACCAGCGCCGCCGCGCAAAGCGCGATATGGGCGAGCTTGGGAAACTTCATGATCACTCCTCGACTGGATGAAGCGGGATATTGAGCACCCCGAATAATGGTTGATTCTGTTTTCCCGAGCGTACCGCCGCGACGCCCACCTGTACAGGCGTCCGAGACGGAATTTAACGCGCATTCCGCGGACGTAGCAGTGAAACGCAGGTTTCGGCTCGTCGGGGTCAACCCCGACGTGCTCGCGCCGCACCAAGATCCTTATCTTTTCTATATAAATACGTAATTGTAATTTGTTCGTAACTTTCGTCAGATATCGAGATTGCTCACCGAGAGTGCATTTTCCTCGATGAAAATCCTGCGTGGTTCAACAACATCGCCCATCAAGGTCGAGAAGATCTGGTCGGCCGCGATGGCATCCTCGATCCTGACCTGCAGCAAACGCCGGGTTTCCGGATTGACCGTGGTTTCCCAGAGCTGGTCGGGATTCATTTCACCAAGGCCCTTGAAGCGCTGGATGGTGCGTCCGCGCTTGGCCTCCTCCATCAACCAGGCCTGTGCCTGGGCGATGCCTTCGGTCAGAAGCAGGCTCTTGCTGGCGCGACTGACCCGGGCACCCGGCTGGATCAGCCCGGTAATCTGCCGTGCCGCTTCTGCGACCGGTCTGAATTCGCTGCTGAGGAAGAAATTGGATGGAAGCACCTGGGTGGTTTCGGTTCCATGTTGTTCACGACGCACCAGCAAGGCTGCCGGGTGCTCAGGAGTCGCCGAGCGGATCGAGAACTGATAGCGGGCCCGGCCCGAGCCACTGCGGTTGATCAGCTTCGACAACGCGGCCATCCACTCCTCGAGTTGGGATTGGTCCTGCCAGCCTTCGGCTGCGGGTGGCGGCGCGTCGAGGAATGCGCGCAGCAACGTCGTGTCGTGGCGGGCACCAAGACGCTCGACCTGGTCAAGCGCGGCCTGATAGTCGATCAGCAGTTTTTCGAGCCCCGGCCCGCTCAGCGGCGGCGCATCGGGGCTGTAGGCGAGTTCGGCGTTGTCGACCGCGCTCGCGATGAGATAGCTGTTCAGCGCCGCGTCGTCTTTCAGATACAACTCCTGCTTGCCCTGCTTGAGCTTGTACAGCGGCGGCTGGCCGATATAGATATGGCCACGCTCAACCAACTCGGGCATCTGCCTGTAGAAGAACGTCAACAACAAGGTGCGGATGTGCGAGCCATCGACATCGGCATCGGTCATGATGATGATGCGGTGATAGCGCAGCTTGTCGATGTTGTACTCGTCCTTGCCAATGCCGGTGCCGAGCGCCGTGATCAGGTTGCCTATTTCGGCCGAACCCAGCATGCGGTCAAAGCGTGCGCGTTCAACATTGAGGATTTTGCCACGCAGTGGAAGGATCGCCTGGGTCTTGCGGTTCCTGCCCTGCTTGGCTGAACCACCAGCCGAATCGCCCTCGACCAGAAACAGTTCGCTCAGGGCCGGATCCTTTTCCTGGCAATCCGCCAGTTTTCCTGGCAATCCGGCAATATCAAGCGCGCCTTTGCGCCGGGTCATCTCGCGCGCCTTGCGCGCCGCTTCCCTGGCCCGCGCGGCATCGACGACCTTGGCCGCAATTGCGCGCGCTTCATGCGGGTTTTCGAGCAGGAACTCCTCGAGCTTCTGGTTGATCGCCGATTCAACGATGCCCTTGATCTCGCTTGAAACGAGCTTGTCCTTGGTCTGCGAGGAGAACTTTGGATCCGGCATCTTGACCGAAAGGACGGCAATCAGGCCTTCGCGCATGTCGTCGCCGGAAAAGCCGACCTTGGCGGTTTTCTGCAAGCCGGCCTTCTCGATGTAGTTGCTCAGGGTTCGGGTCAGACCACCGCGCAAGCCCGCCAGATGCGTGCCACCATCTTTTTGCGGGATATTGTTGGTATAGCAGAGACAGGTTTCCTGGTAGGAATCTGTCCATTGCAAGGCGGCTTCGACGGTGATCGCATCATTCTTGAGCGAGAAATACACCACTTTTGCGTGCAGCGGCGTCTTCAACTGGGCCAGATGTTCGACAAAGGATCGGATACCGCCGTTGTATTCGAAGACATCATGGCGATCCGTGCGCTCATCGGTGAGTTCGATGCGTACGCCCGAATTGAGGAAAGACAGCTCTCGCAGACGCTTGGCGAGAATTTCGTAGTGAAACTCTACATCTGAAAACACCGTCCTGCTCGGCAAAAAGCGAACGGTCGTGCCCAGCCGATCCGATGGACCAACCACCTTCAGTGCATATTGCGGCTCGCCAAGCTTGTATTCCTGATGATGCTCATGACCTTCCCGAAAGATCGTCAGCCACAAGTGTTCGGACAAGGCATTGACGACCGAAACGCCGACGCCATGCAGTCCACCGGAAACCTTGTAACTGTTGTCGTCGAACTTGCCGCCTGCATGCAGGACGGTCATGACGATTTCGGCCGAGGAACGTCCTTCCTCGTGCATGCCAACCGGGATTCCGCGGCCATTGTCGACAACACTGACCGAACCGTCAGCGTGGATCGTCACCGAAACCTTGTCGGCATGACCAGCCAAGGCTTCGTCGATCGAGTTGTCGACGACCTCGAAGACCATGTGGTGCAGACCGGAACCATCATCGGTGTCGCCGATGTACATGCCCGGGCGCTTGCGCACGGCTTCAAGGCCTTTGAGAACCTTGATTTTGCTTGAATCGTATTGCTCGCTCATGGGACTCCGCATTGCTCGGCTGCCGATCCGGCGCATGACGCGCCCGACCCGGAACTCAAGCGTTCGATTATAGCAGTCAGGCGCTGATACGGCCTTGTTCCACGTGGAACATGCGCACTCCGGCAAGGTCCGGAGCGAGCGCCTTTGGCCGCTCGGTGCCACTGACAAGCACCTGCGCCCCGCTCGCCTGGAGTTGTGCAATGACCTGCGCTTGATGAGGTTGATCCAGCTCGGATGCAAGATCATCAAAACACAGGATCGGCCATTCACCGGTTTCGAACGCGTATAGACGCGCCTGCGCCAGCACCAGGGCGAGCGCGCACAACTTCTCCTGGCCACGCGAGAGATGTTCACGGCGCGGAGCGCGCTCGAAACTCAACGACCAATCGGCCCGATGTGGCCCCCGACCCGTATGTCCACGCTCGCGATCCCGGCCACGGGCTTCGGCGAGAGTGGCCGCCAGGCTCTGATCCTCCTTCCAACCCCGATCAAGCTCGATCGCCGCTTCGCCGAGTTCGCCGAGGAATTGACTTAAAACCGCCTGCAGGATTGGCCGAAGGCGATCGACGTAGGCAAGACGAAACCGGGCGATGCGTTCCCCGGACGTGGCCATCTCGATCTCCCAGGGCTCGAGATCGCTGTCGCCCGCTGCGTTGCGCAGCGCGCTGTTGCGTTGACGAAGCGCACGCTGGTACCGACGCCAGTCAATCAGGAATTCCTGTTCCACGTGGAACACGCCCCAATCCAGGTAGCGCCGCCGCTCCTCAGCCACTCCACCAATCAACTCATGCGAACCCGGCTCGAAGCAGGCAACCGCACAGGCTTGCACGAGGCCGGATATCCCAACCACCTCACCGTCTACGCGGGTTTCAAGCTTGCCGCCGACTCTGGCAATGCCAAGTCGGGTCTCCCGTCCGTTCTCCCGTTGCAAGCGCCCGAATACCGAGTAACCGTCGCTCTCGATACGGCTGAGCGTATCCCTCGCCCCGCGCCGAAAACTTCGTCCATGTGACAGCAAGAAGGTGGATTCAAGAATGCTGGTCTTGCCCGCGCCATTGGCCCCGACAAACACATTCCAGCCCGGCCCAAGTTCGATCGTCTCTTCCCGGATCACGCGCAAATCGCGGATGCGCAATTCATTCAGATGCAAAAGCCGCTTCTCCACCAAAGAAAAGCCCGCGCATCCTGCGACGCGCGGGCCTGATACTCATCGAACGACAATCCAATCAGAGACGCAAGGGCATGACCACATGCCGTGTGTCCTCGGAACCCACCTTGCGCAACAGGCAACTCGACTGGGCATCCCGAAGACTGAGCATGACCTCCTCCCCGCTCAAAGCCGCCAGCGCATCCATCAGGTAATTCACATTGAAGCCGACGCTGAGATCAGACACCGAAGTAGTCACTTCGAGTTCCTCAACCGCCTCTTCCTGTTCCGGGTTGTGCGCGACGATGCGCAAGCGGCCTGGATTGACCTCCAACTTGACGCCACGATACTTCTCGTTCGACAGAATCGCCGCACGCTGCAACGCAAAGCGCAGTTCTTCGCGGCCGACCCGAATGTCCTTGTCGGCACCGATGGGAATGACCGCCTCGTAGTCTGGAAAACGACCGTCGATCAGTTTCGAGGTAAACGTCACCGACCCACGACGCACGCGCACATGGTTTCTGCCCAGTTCCAGCTCGACCAGGCCTTCGCCGGCTTCAAACAAGCCTTGCAGCTCAAGCACACCTTTGCGCGGGATGATGATCTGTCGACGTGCCGCGATTTCAGTCTCGAGCGCGGTTTCGCAAAGCGCCAGGCGATGGCCATCGGTGGCGACACAACGCAAGGTCTTGTCGCGCAAATCAAGCAGCAGGCCATTGAGGTAATAACGTACGTCCTGATGGGCCATCGCAAACGAGGTACGCCCAATCAGATCCTTGAGTACCGCTTCAGGCAGGCTGACACGTTCGACGACATCGATGTTCTCGATGACTGGAAACTCGGTTGCAGGGAGAGTCGCCAAAGTGAAGCGGCTGCGCCCCGCACTGATCGACACCCGATCGCCATTTTGCTCAATCTTGATGCGCGCCCCGTCAGGCAAAGCACGACAGATATCAAACAGCTTGCGCGCTGGAATGGTGACCTCGCCATCGCGCGGGTCCTCGGCACTGGCACTAGCCACCATCTCGACTTCGAGATCGGTACCGGTAAAGGTGACCGTATCGCCACCGACATGGACGAGCAGGTTGGATAACACCGGCAGTGTCTGTCGGCGTTCAACAACACCAACAACCTGCTGCAGTGGTTTCAGCAAGGCTTCGCGCGGAAGAATGAAGCGCATGATCGGTCCCTTCCTGTTTCTGTCTTTGTTATGAATGAAAGCTTGTGGTGGTAGTAGGTAGCCGGGATAACTCGATATTTCCGATAAATCTATTAAAAATCATAAACTTGAGCTGATTTCTCAGCATGTAAAACAGACCGGGGCTGTTGTGCATGATCTGTGGATAATTCTAACCCGATCAACAACACACAGGTTATCCACCGGCCATCAACCGGTCAGCGCACGCACGAGTTTTTCCCAGTCCTGGTTGAGTTTGCCATCGGTTTCGCGCAGGTTCTTGATCGTACGACAGGCATGCAGGACGGTCGTATGGTCGCGGCCACCAAAGGCATCGCCAATCTCGGGAAGGCTGTGTTCGGTCAATTCCTTGGCCAGCGACATTGCCATCTGGCGCGGTCGTGCAACCGACCGGCTACGCCGTTTGGAGAGCAGGTCGGCGATACGCAACTGGTAGTACTCACCGACGACTTTCTGGATATTGGCAATCGAAATCGCCTGCGCGTGCACGGTGAGCAGATCACGCAGGGTTTCCTGGGCGAATGCGACATCGACTGCCCGGCCACCAAAGTGTGAGCGCGCGATCAGGGTGTTCAGCGCCCCCTCGAGGTCGCGCACGTTCGAACGCATGCGCTTGGCGATCAGGAAGGCCACATCCTCGGGCAAATCGACGCCCTTGCTGGCCGCCTTGCTGAGCAGGATCGCCGCGCGTGTCTCGAAATCCGGCGGCTCGATTGCCACCGACAACCCCCAGCCAAGCCGGGACTTCAGGCGAGGCTCAAGGTTCTCGACCTCTTTCGGGAAGCGGTCGCAGGTAAGGATGATCTGCTGCTTGCCATCGAACAAGGCATTGAAGGTATGGAAGAACTCCTCCTGGGTCGTGTTCTTGCCCGCGAAGAACTGGATATCGTCGATCAGCAGCGCATCGACGCTGCGGAAACGCCGCTTGAACTCGTCCATGTTCTTGGTGCGCAGGGCGTCGATCATGCTCCCGACGAACTGTTCGGAGCGCAGATAAAGCACCTTGCAGGCTGGATTGTTCTGCCGCATCAGGTTGCCGGCCGCATGCATCAGGTGGGTCTTGCCGAGACCGGTACCGCCATATAGAAGGAGTGGGTTGAAGGCGCGACCCGGGTTCGTTGCCACCTGGATCGCAGCGGCCTTGCCCAACTCGTTGGTCTTGCCTTCGACGAAGGTCTCGAAGGTGTAGTTCGGGTCGAGATTGTGCTCGCTGGTTGCCTGACGATCCGCCTTCGCTGGCGAAACCGTCCGTTTGGCTGGTTCCTTGCGGCTGCCGATCGCCCCGATACCGAGATTGATCGCCACCGCCGAGCCGTGCTGGTATTCGATGACCGCGCGGATTCTCGACAGGAAGCGCTCGCGGACCACTTCGAGGGTGTAATCGTTTGGCGCAAGCAGGCGCAGGCCCTGCTCACTCTCGCGAGCCTGCAGAGGCTTCAGAT
>JBDTCQ010000056.1:0-5123 GCA_039923515.1 Dokdonella sp. | reverse complement strand
ATTTGGCGCGACCGGAAACCTCGAGAATTGGTGGACGGCAGAGGATACAAAAGACTTCAACGCACGCACAGCAAAGCTGGCCGAACAATTCGACCAGTACGAGGCGATGCCGGGTGTGCATGTCAATGGCAAGCTGACCCTGGGCGAGAACATCGCAGACTTGGGTGGGCTCAACATTGCGTACGACGCGATGAGAATCGCCACGGCGGGTACGCCCGATCCGATGACGGATGGTTTGACCCGCGACCAGCGGTTTTTTCTGACCTTCGCCGCGATTTGGCGCGATCAATACGCCCCGCAATATCAAAAAATGTTGATCGCCACCAACGGCCACGCCCCGTCACAATTCCGAGCCATCGCGAGTCCTTCCAACATGCCGGCGTTTGACAAGGCGTTCGAATGCAAGAAGGGCGATGCGATGTGGCGTGATCCGTCCAAGAAGGTATCGATCTGGTAGCGGCACTGGAACGCGGTGTTGACCTTGGCCGGGAGCGCATGGCGGGGCGATCGTGAACACGGGCTCCCAGAGGAGCGAGCGTACCGATCTTGCGCTTGGATGGTGATATACAGTTGCTCGCATGAAGGATAGGTGGCCATGACGCAGGACGGACTTGAAGCTTTGCGCATCCTGCGTGACGCGCTGGACACCGATCCCGGCGAACGCGACAGTTTCCTGTCGATGCGCTGTGGCGCGGATACCCAGCTGCGTGAGCGCGTCGATGCGCTGCTGCGAGGGATCGCGGACGATGACGTTTCAAGTCCAGACGAAGATCAGCACCGCTCGGGATCGGAGGATAGCCTGGTTGGCTGCATGCTCGGCCCATTCCGCGTGGTCGAGCGCATTGGCCGCGGCGGTATGGGCATCGTCTACCGGGGCGAGCGTGAAGGCGCAGATTTCAACCAGCAGGTTGCGATCAAGCTGATACGTCGTGGGTTCGATTTCGACGACATTCGTGCCCGCTTCCTGCGCGAACGTCGCATTCTGGCGCGCCTGTCGCATCCAAACCTTGCACGTTTCATCGACGGAGGACTCGCCGCTGACGGGCGGCCCTGGTTTGCGCTTGAGTTCGTCGATGGCAAGCCGATCACGGCCTGGTGTGACGCTGCGCGGCTCGATATCGATGCGCGCGTGCGGTTGTTCCTGGATGTATGCGCTGCGGTCCAGCATGCGCACACCCAACTGATCGTGCACCGTGATTTGAAGCCTGCCAACATCCTCGTCGACCAGGGCGGCAACGTTCGCCTGCTCGACTTTGGTATCGCCAAGCTGGTTGCAGGGGACGAACCTGGTGCGCAGACGACGATCGGAGCGCGCCCGGTATTGACGCCGGAATACGCCGCGCCGGAGCAGTTCGGTGGCGAGCTTGCCGGGGTGGCAACCGATATCTACGCCCTCGGTGCGATCCTGTACGAACTCGTCGCGGGCGTGCTTCCCATCGAGATTGATCGCCGCGATCTCGCCGCCGCGGAACGCATGGTGCGCGAACAGCCTCCTTCCCCACTGGCGCTGGCCATTGCGCGCGAGCCCATGGACAACGCCTCAGGCGACCACGCGCTCCTTGAGCGTCGTCTGCACGACCGCAACGCAAGCCTGCGCACCTATCGCGGCACCGTTCGCGGCGACCTCTCGCGGATCCTCGAAACGGCGCTGGCCAAGGAGCCCGACCGTCGTTATGCATCGGTGCAGGAATTCGCAAGCGACCTCGCGCGCTGGCGCGCCGGTGCGCCGGTTGGCGTATCCGGTGACCGGCTTGGCTACCGCCTGCGCAAGTTCATCGGGCGCAACCGGATGGGAGTTGGCGTCGCGGCGATGGCCATCCTGCTGATCGTGGTGTTGACCAGCTATCACGTGATCACACTGAACGCGCAGCTTGCCCGTACCGAGGTCGCGCGCAGTCGCGCGCAAACGTCGCTTGAATTCCTGCGTCACGTGCTCGAAAGCCCGGATCCGCAAAACGGTGTGGGTGCCGAAATGAGGCTGGGCGACTTCCTGCGTGGATCCGTGGCAACCCTGCGCGAGGACACGACCCTCGACCCGGAAGGACGCAATGACCTCCTGCTCGCCATCGCCGGAAGCTTGAAAAGCCTGGATAGCTACGATGACGGCCTTGCAATCGCACGCGAAGTCATCGCGTCGCCTGCAAGTAGCCTCGAGGCATGGACGTTGCGTGTACGGGCTGCGACTTTGGCCGGAGAAATACGCATTCTAAAAGGAGAGTACGAACCGGCGCTGGCTGATCTTGCGGCGGCGACTGCGCTGGCGGACGCACACGCGGTGGTCGATCCGTTGGCGCGCTCGACCCTGCTGTCCGTGCAGTCGATTGGCAATAACCATCTTGGTCGCTGGGAAGAAAGCACCCGCCTGATCGATCGTGCGGTGGCCACGGCCGAGCCGATCAAGGAGACCTATCCCGAGCAATACGGAAATTTTCTCGGCTTCGCGAGTATTCCGCGCGGCTACTCGAAGATTGATCTGCCGGGAGCTGAAGCGCTGCTGCGCCAGTCGCTCGAGTTCCAGAAGACCCACGCCCTCGAATCATCCGGTCTTTACGCCGACACGCAGGGCAGCCTCGCCCAGACCCTGATGTTCGAAGACAAATTCGAGGATGCCGAAGGCTTGTTTCTATCCGTCATCGAGCGCATGCGTGCGCGTTACGGCAACGACAATCGCGAAACGTCTTTCAAGTTGAGCGATCTTGCTCTGTTGTATTACCGCTGGAACCGGCTTGATGACGCGCGGCGCTGGCGCGACGAAGCGACCCGCGCGATGACCAACTCGCTCGGCGCGTCGCATCCATTCGTCGCACTGAGTCTCAGTCATTCTGCGAATGTGGCTTTCCTTGCCGGTGATCTGGATCGCGCGGCAGCTGATATTGCGGCGGCAATTCCGATTGCCGATGAACAGGGTCGCGACGCGTACGCTGCGCGCGCCCGTTTGTTCACAGCCGCCCTCGACTGTCGTGCCGGTAAAGCAGCCGCTGCTGCTGTATTGCTGGCACAAGTTGCTGCCCTGGGTGATGCGAGCAACGCGAGTGCGTTTCAGGTGCGGGTTGCGGCGGCCGATTGCCTAAATCGTCTGCGTCGACACGCCGAGGCCTTGGCGGTGATCGATCCGTTCGCGGCGCGGATTGACGAGGTCACCAAGACCAACCGCAACGATTACTACAAACCCGCGATCGAGCGTATCCGTGCCGATGGATTTGTAGGACGTTCGAATTGAGTTGGCGTGCACCGGTTGTTCATTCGGTCGATCTTGTAGCGGCGCTGGAGCAGGCAACCCGTGGTTTTGCATTGCGCTTGCTGCATATAGCTCATCACGTAAAGGTCACAAGGTTCACGGTGAGTTTTCATGCGATGTCCGATTTCTTCCGGAAACTACGTATCCCCTATCGAATTCGGCACCGAGCCGACTGCATGCAATGGTGAAATGACCATGAATATCGCATTGAATACAACGAAAAATGGACTGCTTTCGTTTTTGGTTGCTCGTATAAACAAGCATTCTCACCGCTTCCCAAGTGCCTTGCTGGCGCTGCTGGCGGCGACAAGCATGGGGGTGATCCACGCGCAAAACAGTATCGACTTGCGCGCGACTTCGAGGAGCGCCGCGGAAGTGCCCTGGCTCCCCGACGTGATAGCGGCAGCGGAGCCTTACCTGTTTGACCCGAGTTTCAACGATGGGCGCTTTGTCCTCGACCATTTTCAAGGTCCCGCGGCGGCGGATGAAGTGGGCGTCTTCACCGCACGGATGAGCAATGGAGACGCCGTTGTGGCGGGGCTCGTGCCGAGTTTTGGCACCGTCAACGCGTGCAATTATGGTCAGTATCTTTGCCGTCTCGGCCTGGTTCGTTACAACGCGCAAGGGGTGCGGGTGCCTTGGAGCAACCCGGGCATCTATGGATTCCATGGCGATGAATACATCATTTATCCCGCCACCAATGTATTTGCTACTTATCATTTCATCCGTGATCTCAAGATTGCGAGCAATGACCGGATCTCCGTGATGGTCGATACCGGTCTGGGTTCTGGCGGGTCGAATGATGTGGCCATCCTGTCGTTCAACTCCGACGGCAGCCCCATTCAGATCAAGAATGTCTTCGGAGAGGGGGGCAGCGCAGATACCAGCGATTTTTATGGTGCACAGATTGCGCTGATTTCCAGTGGCTACATGGTGGTGACTGCAACCGGATACGACCCCCAGGGCGGTGCGTACGTCGCGGCTAATCGACTTCTTATTCAGGCTGACGGGACCCTTTTCCAGGACCAGTCATGGGGGAGTGAATATGCCGGTGCGGTCAACCGGCTGATTAAATATCGCGCACCGGGAGGATACTGTGGTCAGTCCTCTTGTGAAGTCACCGCGAATTACGCGACGGCACCCGTGGGCATGGCCGAGGGAAACATATATATCGGCGGAAATGTGCACATAGCGGGCAATAACTGGGATCCGATCGTACTCAAGATCAATTCCACAAGTGGAGTACTCAAGGCGGAGTTCAATGGCACGGGTTGGAGTCGGGTGATTTTCGATGAGCCAAACAGCTCGCTTACTGATTTCATAGCTGGCCTCTATGTCTACCAAAATGATGTCTACTTGGCAGCGCAGGTCGACCGCAATTGCTTTCAAGGCGTTGGCATGGCGAAAATCAATGGAGCGACCGGCCAATACGTAGCGGCGTTCGGTTCGGGTGGCAAAATCGTGTTCGGCGGGGAGGGTAATGATCTGTTCTGTAATACCAGTGGCGACCAAAAAACCGTGCCGTACGCAATTTCCGCAACGGGAGGGCGAATTGGCGTTGTGGGGTACCAAGGGTTTAAAATGATCTTCGGCAATAGCTATGAGGTCGACCCCATGATGGCCGTGGTCAACGCCGTCAACGGATCGGTTCTCAGCTTCCATCGTTACCCGGTGACGCGCACAGACGGCAGTCGTGCCGGAGACGCAGTCTTGGCGGGAATTTACGGGGGACCTCTCGCTACCTCGCCGTTCACCGTTTCCGGCTATGGTCGCGACACAAGCGTGGGAAACACATTGAGCTATGTCAGCGGTCGCTTCATACCGGTTTCTGCCGATCGCATCTTCGCCAGCGGTTTCGGCTCGGGCAGCGATTTGTAGGAAAGTG
>JBDTCQ010000055.1:0-6572 GCA_039923515.1 Dokdonella sp. | reverse complement strand
GCGCGACGCATCAGTGATCGTCGTCGCGATGAGCTGGGTGCGCTGGCGGCGGACTTCAACCATCTCGCGCGTACCCTTGAACAACACCGCGAAGCGCGCCGTCGCTGGGGTGCCGATATCGCCCACGAGTTGCGCACGCCGCTGAGCATCCTGCGTGGCGAGATCCAGGCCTTGCAGGATGGCGTGCGCAGCGCGACTCCGGCTGCGCTCAATTCCCTGCATGCTGAATGTGATCGGATGGGCAGCTTGATCGAGGATCTGTACTTGTTGTCGCTGGCCGACGCAGGTGCGCTTGAGTACCGTTTCGAATCACTCGACCTGGCCGAGGTGGTGGCCGAATCGCTGGAGCCGCAAACGGCCATCCTCGGTGAGGCTGGATTGGTACTCGAAGCAGTCATTGGCAGCGTGCCGCCCATCCGCGGAGATGGGCGACGGCTTGGCCAGCTCATCGACAATCTGTTGACGAATACGCGTCGCTACACCGATGCGCCGGGTCGCGTGCGCGTCGAACTCGGCAGCGTGGCCAACGAGGTCATCCTTGTGGTCGAGGACAGCGCGCCCGGTGTGCCGGCGGAATCGCTCGATCTGCTGTTTGATCGGCTGTATCGGGTCGACGCCTCGCGCAACCGCGCCGCCGGAGGTGCCGGCCTCGGCCTGGCGATCTGCCGCGCCATCGTACTGGCCCACGACGGCCGCATCGCGGCAACCGCGTCCGCCCTCGGTGGATTGCGCATCGAAGTACACTTGCCTGTAATCGGGGCCAGTGCATGAACGAATCCGGCCACGTCCTGATCATCGAGGATGAGCCCAAACTTTCGGCACTGATGAGCGACTATCTGGTCGCTGCCGGCTTTCGCACCAGCATTCTTGAAAATGGTCGCACCGCGGTGGACTGGATCCGCCAGGAGCGCCCCGATGCGATCCTGCTCGATATCAATCTACCCGGCGTCGACGGCCTGACCTTGTGTCGCCAGATCCGCGCGTTTTCCGAGGTACCCATCCTCATGCTGACTGCTCGCGTCGAGGAGATCGACCGTCTGCTCGGTCTCGAACTCGGTGCGGATGACTACATCTGCAAGCCATTCAGCCCGCGCGAGGTCGTCGCGCGGATTCGTGCTGTCCTGCGTCGAACCCGGCCAGCGGATACGACGGTCGAAGCCCCGGTCGTGCTGGATGAGGAGCGGTTCGAAGCGCGCGTGCATGGCAAGGCGCTGATCCTGACCCCGGTGGAGTTCCGCCTGCTTGGAAAATTGGCCAGCCAGCCCGGCCGTGTCTTCTCGCGCGAGCAGTTGATTGGCGCGCTTTATGCAGATCATCGCGTTGTCAGCGATCGCACGGTCGACAGTCATGTCAAGAATCTCCGGCGCAAGCTGATCGAAGCGGGAATCGACCCGATTACAGCGGTGTATGGCGTCGGTTACCGGTTCGAACCCCCTGTCGATGAGGACGAGCGCCCTCGTCGCTGAGCGTTCGTGCCGATGTACAAATCGGCCATTGGCTGTCAAAACACTTTTCATTGGCCGGTCCATTGCCTAGCATGAGGATCGGGGAAACGAGGGAAAACACATGCTCGACAACACCATTCTGGTCAAGACGGCGGCTGGCCGAGTCGAAATCGACGACCGCAAACTGAAGATCGGAGCGCGTCAGCGCATGGTGCTGATCTCGATCAATGGCGAGCGCACGATTGAAAGCATCCGCAAGCAATTTGTCGCAATCAACGACATCAGCGTCTTGCTGGATGAGCTGATGGGCCTGGGCCTGATCGAGATCGCCGATTCCGCGCTCGCCCTGGAAACAGGTGCAGCGGCCGCACTCCCGGATTTCAATCCGCCCGGCAAGCCGGTCGTCCAACCCGTGGCCAAGCCCGTCGAAAAGCCCCTCGCCAAGCCAGTGACACAAGCGAACCCGGCAACCAGCGATGGATACATACAAGCCCGCGAATACATGAGCCGCGTGCTCAGCGCAAAGGTCGGCCTGCGCGCCTTCCTGTTCACCCAGAAGATCGACAAGAGCGCCTCCTCAGAAGCCCTGCGCGAACTGATGCCCGAGTTCCGCCGCCTGCTCAGGAAAAGCGTCGATGCCAATCGCGTCGCTGAGTTCAGCGCACATGCGGAAGAGTTGATGGGGTAGTGGGGCATATCACACGTTAGGTAAAATCGGGAGCTGAAGTGGCCAGCGGAAAACCCTCAATCGTTTGTCCGCACTGCAATGAATGGCTGGCCGGACCTATTTTCCCCGGTCAAAAAGCATATCGAAATAATTTTGGAATCGATGTTTGGATCTGTCCAAAATGTGACGGAAAATTCAAGATTGAACCGTCAGAATATATTTTTGTCCGCGATCAAATAGCTTCGGGTGCAGCTTCCGTAGCCACTGCGATTAGCGGCTACCCGGAGGAAGAGCCTACGCCGAGTGAGCTTGACGCGCTTGTATGGCAGCAGAGACGCAAGGCAAAGCGGAACCTAGTGCTTCTCGTGTTGGGTGCGGCATTCACAGGCATTGTCATTGCGCTAATTTGGACTCGAATTTCCTAAGTATTTCTTCGAAACCAAGCCATAGCCCCATTCCTGAACCACCCTCATCACGTAGGGCGGGAGATATCCCGCCTTCTTTGCATTTGTTCCAACGTGCGCGCAAGTGGATGCATTCGGTTTTCGACGCTGGCGGCGGGATACGCGTTGCTTCTCCCGCCCTACACGGGCTTTGCTGCGTAGGATGCGCAGTAAATGGCCCCGGAGTCGCGTTGCGCAGTCGGAGGGCAGGACGCCTGCATGGATGCAGGTGGTAGAGCAACGCAGGAGCAGTTGCCGAGCCCGGAGACCGCTGCATCGGGGTGGCCTTTCTCTTGGTTACTTTCTTGACTCCGGGTTTCCTGCCCTACGCCCTGCGGGACAGCTGCGCTGTTCGCGCCGCTCCTGCGGCGCAGTGGTTGCTTTCTCTTGGCCACGCAAGAGAAAGTGACTCGCTCGCCGGAGGCGAGCGAAAAACGGCAGGGATGCCGCGCGTCGAAGGAGCGTAAAAAGCCGAGCATCGCGACTGAAGTCGCTCCCACAAAAGTCTACGCAACGCGTTAGCAGGGATGCCGCTCGTCGAAGGAGCATGCACGGTGCTTCAAAAAAACCAAGCCACAGCACCATTCCTGAAGCACCCTCAGCGACATACTTGCGTCCAACGCTGGACGAACCCGTCCCGGGCAGGCACGATTGTCGGTTCGCTTTTGCCGACGGGATCTTCGCAAGCGCATGGATGAGTCGCTGTTTCGCCAGTTGTTGTCACGCAGCACCCATTCGGTGCTCGATCAGCCAACCCTCGCCAAGGGTGCGGACTACCTGCGCCGCAGTCGTGTGCGCGAAATCTGGTACGAGAGTGCGAATGATTCCGGCACCTTGTTTGGTGCCGTGCAGGGGCGCGAGCACGATCCCTACACCGCAGCGATCCTGATTGACCTCAACGGCGGCAAGCCGAAGTTCGATACGCGTTGCACCTGTCCGCTCGAAGGGGAGTGCAAGCACGTGGCCGCAGTCGCCCTGAAAATGCTCGGCGCACGCGCTTCGGCTTTCGAGCCGGGCAAGCCGCTGGCGGCGGCCGGTGCGGGTCCGGCGGCGTGGAAGCCTTGGTTTGATGCGATCACAGCCGAACCGAAATTGCCCCTGCGCAAGCCGGCGCTTGATCCGACCCTGGTCTTCGGCATCCTGCTGCGCGTTGGCGATGGCACCTTGCCCGGCATTCAGGCGCAGCCGGTCTGGCTCAAGCCGACCAAGCGTGGTGGCCTTGGTTCGCCGCAACCGGTCGGACAATTCCAGTTCGGCGCCGATCCCTGGCAGCGCCTGACCCCGCACCAGTTCGAACATGTCGCGCGCCTGCGCATGGCCAGCCCTCACTACGCGTCGAGTGCGTGGTATCCGCTCAGCGGTGAACGCGACGAGGCTTTGCTTGAGATCCTGATCAAGGAATATCCCTGTTTCGTCGAGAAACCCTCACGCGGTCAGGTCAGTCTTGGCGACAGGCGCACGCTGGCCTGGGGCTGGCAATTGTCCGACGACGGCAACCAGAAACTCGTTCCGCAATTGACGGAAGCCAGCCCAGACACACGCCTGCTGCGCATTGCGCAGATCTGGTACTACGATCCGGCCAAACCTGAGATCGGCCGTGTCGAGGGTGATGCCCAGGTCATTGATGCCGCGTTGCGCGCGCCGCCGCTGCTACCCGAGCACGCCGAATTTGTCGTCGAGCGCTGGCACAAGACGCGTCAGCTCGAAGGCCTGCCCAAGCCGGCCAAGGCGATCGCGCCGCAGACCCACCAAGTGGTGCCGACCCCGGTGCTGACCTTGCGCGCGTTCCCGGTGCTGACCTATGTCAACGGCGTGGCCCATCGCTATCAGGCCGGGTGTGTGCGCCTGAGTTTCGATTACGAAGGTCCGCGCCTGCCGTTTGCGCCGATCAAGCCACGCGAGCGTCGCATGCATGAAGGTCGCCTGCTCGATATCGTGCGCGACCGCTCGGCCGAAATCGCCGCCTGCGAGCAGCTTGAGGCGCTCGGCCTGATCGATATCGATCTGTTGCCGCGCCTGCCGAACCTGCCACGCGATGTGTTTGCCGATGGTGATTTCGTGCTTGAACCGCGGCGTGGTCTGCTGATCGCGGCCGAGCATCTGTTTGCGCTGGCGCCGCGTTTGCGCGACCACGGCTTCCGCCTCGAAACCGACTCCGGCTTTCCGTTCGAGTTGCTCGACGAGCCCGATGACTGGTACGCCGAGGTCGAGGAATCCGGCAATGCCTGGTTTGATCTCAGCCTCGGCATCGAGATCGCTGGCGAGCGTGTCGACCTGCTGCCGATCCTGCGCCGCCTGCTTGGCGATCCGAATTTTCCGTTGAGCCCGCGCAAGGGTGAGGATGCCGACGCGTTGTGGCTGGTGCCGATCGATGATCGCCGCCGCGTGCCGCTGCCGCTGTCGCGCTTGCGCGAACTGATGGGGCCTCTGCTCGAATGGTTGCACGACATGCCCGAGCGCGATGCCGAGCAGGGTGCGTTGCGCTTGCGCCGCTCGCAGGCCAGCGTGCTCGATGAGCTCTCGGCAAAGAGTGCGATGCCATGGCGTGGCGGCGAAAACCTGCGTCAGCAACTTGCGCGCTTGCGGGATGCGCGCGAGCCAGCGATGGAGCCCGAGGGATTCAAGACCACTCTGCGCGCCTACCAGCGCGATGGCTTGGCCTGGCTGGGTTTTCTCGCCGACGCCGGGCTCGGCGGCGTACTCGCCGACGACATGGGCCTGGGCAAGACCGTGCAGGTACTGGCCCATCTGCTGGCCGAGAAGCAGCGCGGACGGCTCGATCGACCGGTGCTGATCGTCGCCCCAACCAGTCTGGTTTCAAACTGGCGCGATGAAGCGCAGCGCTTTGCTCCTGACCTGTCGGTGCTGGTGTTGCATGGACCCGCGCGCGGTGGTCTGCACGAGGCGATTCCGCATCACGATCTGGTCATCACGACTTACCCCTTGCTCGCGCGTGATCGCGACGAACTGCTCACGCACGAATACGCCCTGCTCGTGCTTGACGAATCACAGGTGGTCAAAAACGCCAAGAGTCAGGCGGCCAAGATCGTGCGCGAGATTTCCGCGCAACGTCGCCTGGCCATGACGGGTACGCCGTTGGAAAATCATCTTGGCGAACTGTGGGCGCAATTTGATGCCGTGGAACCGGGTCTGCTCGGCACGGATCGACACTTCACGCGCTTCTATCGCACGCCGATCGAGAAGCACAACGATGTCGAGCGCCGCGAGCGCCTGAGCCGGCGCATTGCGCCGCTGTTGCTGCGCCGACGCAAGGAAGACGTACTCGCCGACCTGCCCGAGAAAACCTTCATCCCGCGCAACGTCGAACTCGATGGTGCCCAGCGCGAACTCTCCGAAACCCTGCGCCTGGCCCAGCACGAGCGCGTGCTGGCCGAGGTGCAGAAGCGCGGCCTTGCGCAGAGCGGCATCATCGTCCTCGATGCCTTGCTCAAGCTGCGCCAGGCCTGCTGCGATCCGCGTCTGGTCAAACTTGAGGGCGCCAAACGCATCAAGGAATCGGCCAAGCTCGAACTCCTGCTCGAGCTGACGGACAGCCTCGTTGCCGAAGGCCGGCGCATCCTCGTCTTCAGCCAGTTTGCCGAGATGCTCGAACTGATCGCCAAGGCACTGACCCTGCGCAAGCAGAAGTACCAGATGCTGACCGGCCAGACGCCGAGCACGCAGCGCGCCGAACTCGTCGCGCGCTTCCAGGCCGAGGAAGTGCCGATCTTCCTCATCAGTCTCAAGGCCGGTGGTGTCGGCTTGAACCTGACCGCCGCCGATGTCGTGATCCATTACGACCCGTGGTGGAACCCTGCGGTTGAAGCGCAAGCCACCGATCGCGCCCATCGCATCGGTCAGGACAAGCCGGTCTTTGTCTACAAGCTCATTTGCACGGGTACGGTCGAGGAAAAGATACAGGCCCTGCAACTGCGCAAAGCCGAACTCGCCGCCGCCGTCCTTGAAGGCGGCAGCACCCAAACATTACGCTTCGACGAAGACGATCTGGCCGAGTTG
>JBDTCQ010000054.1:0-4926 GCA_039923515.1 Dokdonella sp. | reverse complement strand
AAATACCTCGACATGAACAAGCTCGCCATGGGTGCACTCAAATCCGGCGGCATCCTGCTGACCTGCTCATGCACCGGCCTGGTCAGCGAGGATCAGTTCCTCGACATGCTGCGGCGTGCGGCATTCTATGCGGGCCGTACCGCCCAGGTGCTCAAGATTACGGGTGCCGGTGCCGATCATCCCTGGCTCGCCCACGTGCCGGAAAGCCGTTATTTGAAGGCCGTTTTCTGCCGGGTCGATTGATCACGATCCGTTTTTCACGGTGACCCAAGGCTTGCGCTGACCGCGACAATTCAGGTTCGGCTGATAGACTTCCACACCGCCCATCAACCGTTACGGATTGCCCATGGCTGCTTCGCGCAAGAAAACCGGCAAATCCATACCGCCCAAGGTCAGTCGCGAGCAGGCCGAAGAGGCCGTGCGTACCTTGCTGCTTTGGGCCGGTGAGGATCCGGCGCGCGAGGGCTTGCTGGATACGCCCAAGCGCGTGGTCAATGCCTATGGCGACTGGTTCTCCGGTTACTCGATCGATCCGTCCGAGTACCTGCATCGCACCTTCGAGGAGGTCGCCGGCTACGACGAGATGATCGTGTTGCGCGACATCCAGTTCGAGTCGTATTGCGAACACCACATGGCTCCAATCATCGGCCGCGCCCACATCGGTTATCTGCCGACCGACCGGGTTGTCGGCATCAGCAAGCTCGCCCGCGTCGTTGACGCCTTCTCGCGTCGCTTCCAGGTCCAGGAAAAGCTGACCGCGCAGATCGCTCATTGCATCGAGGATGCGCTCAAACCACGCGGCGTCGGTGTGGTCATCGATGCCGTGCACCAGTGCATGACCACGCGCGGCGTGCACAAGCGCGGCGTCTCGATGATCACCAGCCAGATGCTCGGCGATTTTCGCGAAGACGCACGCACGCGTTCCGAGTTCCTGCGCTTCATCGACATCCATTCGAACAAGTGACAGAACTTCGGCAACCACCGCTTGATGAGAGAGGGCCTGTGCCGTTTCCAACCGAAACCGGCGCGTGAGCCGCGTTCCATGACTGGTCGAACAGTAAGCAATATCCAGAAATGACGCCCGAACACAGCCATACGCCGGTGCGCAAAGCCGCGGTCATCTTCATCTTCGTGACGGTGATGATCGACATGCTCGCTTTCGGCATCATCATTCCGGTTTTTCCGCACCTTGTGCAGCACATGACCGGCGGCGACATCGCCACGGCGGTGCGCTGGACCGGCATCATGGGCGCGCTGTTCGGCCTCATGCAGTTCGTGTTCTCGCCGGTGCAAGGCGCACTGTCGGATCGCTTCGGGCGGCGTCCGGTAATCCTTGCCTCCAACCTCGCGCTCGGTCTCGATTTCATACTTATGGCTTTGGCCCAGACGTTGCCGATCCTGTTTATCGGACGGATCATCTCGGGCATTGCCAGCGCCAGCATATCGACGGCAAATGCCTACATCGCCGATGTCACGCCGAAGGAAAAACGCGCCGGCGCCTATGGTCTGCTCGGCGCCGCATTTGGCATCGGTTTTATCGTCGGCCCGGCTCTTGGTGGATTTCTCGGCGGCATCTCGGTACGCGCGCCGTTCTGGGTTGCGGCGGGCCTGGCCTTGACGAATTTCCTTTATGGAATGTTTGTATTGCCGGAATCGCTGCCGAAGGAAAGGCGCAGTGCCCGTTTCGATATCAAGACTGCCAATCCGCTCGGTGCCTTGCGCATGCTGCGCCGCTATCCACAGGTTTTCGCGTTGGCAGTGGTGTTCTTCCTGGTGGCCTTCGCCCAGGTTTCGCTCAATTCGACCTTCGTGCTGTATACCGATTTTCGCTTTCAATGGGGCCCACGCGAGGTCGGTTATGCGCTGGCTCTGGTCGGTGTGTGCAGCGGCATCGTGCAAGCCGGGCTGGTCCGCCGTCTGGTGCCACGATTCGGTGAGCGGCCGGTCATGCTCGCCGGATTGCTGTTTGGCCTGAGCGGTTTCATTACCCTCGGCTTTGCCGCCAACAGCACGATCTTCCTGCTCGGCATACCGCTGCTCGCGCTGGCTGGCCTCGGCGGACCGACCACACAATCGATCATCACGCGCCAGGTCGATCCGAGCGAACAAGGACGCTTGCAGGGGGCGATTACCAGCCTGTCGAGTCTGGCGACGGTTTTCGGCCCGATCGTTTTCACCCAGACCTTCGCCTATTTCATCACCGAATCGGCACCGCTGCATCTGCCCGGCGCCGCGTTCCTGCTCGCGGCGATGCTGATCATGCTCGGCTTTGTGCTGGGCTGGCGCGCGACGATCGGACTGAAGCCGCTCTCGGCAGAGACAGCGGCGGCGGCCGAACCCGATCCACCCGACAGCGCTGAATTGCCGACCTTGATTGAAGCCGAATTCAAGTCATGAATGGGCCGGTTGAAAAGCCGTTCTCAGCATCCTCCGAGCGCAATCGCGAACCGATCCTCGACATCCTGCGCGAGGCATTTGCCGATCGCCGCAGCGTGCTCGAAATTGGCAGCGGCACTGGACAACACGCCGTCCACTTTGCGGCGGCGATGCCGCATCTGGTCTGGCAGACCTCGGAGCGACGTGAGTATCTGGCGGGCGTACAGAACTGGCTCGATGACGCGGCGCTGGCCAACACGCGGCCACCGATCCCGTTCGATGTCGGTCAGGATGACTGGCCGGCAATGAAGTTCGATTCCATCTTCACGGCCAACACACTGCACATCTTGGCCTGGCCGGAAGTCGAGCGACTGTTTGCGCGGCTGCCTGAAATCATGCGTGACGATTGTGTTCTCGTTGCCTACGGTCCATTCAATATTGACGGTGAGTACACCAGCGACAGCAACGCAGAGTTTGATCGCTGGCTGCACGAGCGTGGCGCGCACATGGCCATCCGTGACCTCGCCCGTGTCGATACGCTGGCCGCTGCGGCCGGCCTTGAGCGCACCGCCTTGCAGCCAATGCCGGCGAACAATTTTTGCGTGACCTGGAAACGACGCAGCGCGTAGTTTCCACGCATCGATGCGCCACTCATTGGCGCGGCAGGTTCGCCGCGATGGATGCGGCCATCGCCTGACCAAACTCGATGTAGCTTTGTTCGGAGGGATGAAAGCCATCCGGGCAGAAGCTGCCCTCGCGCATGTCGAACTTGACCGTCACATGGAAGACGCCGGGATGGGCACGCAGCAATTCCCGGCTGACGGCATCGAGGGTTTCGCCGCGAAGTCCGATCAGGCGGCGCAAGGGTTCGGGGATCAGCGGAAACAAACGCAGCGGCGGCAAGCCGGCAACCACGATGACCGCGCCCGGCGAATGACGATGCAACGCCGCGACCAAGGCGAGCAAGTTCGACCGCCAGGCGCGGAGGGTGGACAGCGCGGTGACATCGTTGACGCCCACGGAAACGACAATGGCATCCGCCGGTCGCGGATCAATCGTCGGAACCAGATCAGTCAACACCTGGGCCGAAGTCGCTCCACTGCGTCCGTGTGCTTCCCATTCGACCGCGACGTCCATGGTATCGGCCAAGGCCCGTGCCGTACATCCCACCAAGGCACGATCAAGCGTCGCCGCACCGACCCCGGCAATGATCGAATCACCGATTGCGAGCAGGCGCAGCACTCGACCGCTGCCCACGCGACCGATCGACTCACCCGCCGCTCCCGCGAGACGCGGCGCTATTCGACGCAGACGCAAACCCTGCACGGCCACGAAGGGCAAAAACGACCAGAACAGGGCACTGCGCGCGGCCGTCACGATCGGTGTCATTGGGTATGCAATCCGCAGTGGGAAGCTGGCATCAGGCCAGTCTATGGGTTTGCTCGCGCTTCCGTCATGGGTCGGCAATCCAGCGGGTTGGTCCTCGACGCGCTGAATCCACCCGCATCCCGGCAAGGCCGGCTCGATGCGCCGCGATGCTTGCTCACGAAAGTTCGATGCAACCCACGCAAGACTGTGTCGCATGTTCATTCCGTGGCGAGCGATCCATGCACGAGTCCCAAGACGCACCGGCCAGCAAGGTTCCCGAAGTGACCGTGATGTTCTGGGTCATCAAGATCCTCGCCACCACGCTGGGTGAGACGGCGGGTGATGCCGTCTCGATGTCGCTCGATCTCGGCTATCTGGTCGGCAGCGCGATCTTTGCTTCCGCGTTTGCGCTGGCCGTGCTGGCGCAGATTTCGGCACGCGATTTCCGACCCTGGTTGTACTGGCTGACGATCATCGCCACGACCACGGTCGGCACGACCCTCGCCGACTATGCCACGCGCTCGCTCGGCATCGGCTATGCCGGTGGATCAGCGATCCTGCTCACACTGCTTCTTGGCTCGCTGTGGATCTGGTATCGCAACACGGGATCGCTCGCGGTCGGCTCGGTTCGTTCACCGCGTACCGAGATTTTCTACTGGGTGACGATCATGTTTTCGCAAACTCTCGGCACTGCACTGGGCGACTGGACAGCCGATACCGCCGGGCTCGGTTTTGAAGGCGGCGCCTTGATCTTCGGCGCGATGCTGATCGCGATCGCGGCGGCCCATCGATGGACGCGCATCTCGCCGACTGCGCTGTTCTGGTCGGCCTTCATCCTGACCCGCCCACTTGGCGCCGTGGTTGGCGACCTGCTGGACAAACCCGTGGCCCAGGGCGGCCTGGCACTCAGCCGATATTCGGCATCATTTTCGATCCTGGTCGTGATCGCCCTGCTCGTCTTCTTCGTGCCGCAGCGTGCGGCACGGCTGGCGCATTGACGCAATTTTCGGTTTGATGCATCACCACGCAACCGGCTTGCCACTGTTGCCGAGAAAATGGCCGATGTGATTTTCATCGAACTGCAATGCATCAATGACCTTGAGCATGTTGGCCACGGATTGTTCAA
Source organism: Dokdonella sp. (assembly GCA_039923515.1). GTDB lineage: Bacteria > Pseudomonadota > Gammaproteobacteria > Xanthomonadales > Rhodanobacteraceae > Dokdonella. The sequence continues at coordinate 56 of JBDTCQ010000054.1, read as the reverse complement.
CCTTCAGTTCGGCGCCGGTGCCGCCCATATCGGTCTTGACCCAACCGGGACTCAAG
>JBDTCQ010000053.1:0-5489 GCA_039923515.1 Dokdonella sp. | reverse complement strand
CCTGAACTGACTCTCCCGCTCCAACTCTGCCTGCAAGCGTGAAGCTGCTCCCGCATTGATCCGGCTGGCGTGCAGCGGAATCCGCGCGGTGGCTTCACGCTCGCGCGATCGTCGGAATCACCTGCAGTGGTTCCGCCCTACGCAAGCTTGCCGGGATTGGCCAGTGTCCAGCCCTGTCTCAAGGCGATGCAACTTCCGCTGCCAATTGCTGCGGACGCGCGCTGCGTACGCTGTGCACGGGATGCTCTTCGCGGAATACAAGCATGCCATCGACCACGTTCGACCATTCAGTGCTGTTCCACTGGGTGTACTGCAACGGATGGGCCGCAATCACGCCGAGGGCCTTGAGCTGCTTGCCATCCAGGTAGACCTGATCACCCTTCACGCCTGCAAACGCCTGGCTTTCGAGTGAATCCACGGGTGCCGGAGCAAGCGTGGTCAGCGACGTGGGATTGCGGCCATAGCTTCCGCCGAGGGCGCTGAAGCCGATGGTCGCAGCCTTGCCCTTCAGCAGCGAATGGATTTGCGAGCCCAGCGTGCGCCGTTCGCTGACCAGGAACGAGAGATCCTTGACCGCGTGGACCGTCGCGCACCAGACGATGATCTTGTTGCGATCCGGTTGGTGTGATCGATACCAGACGAAGTTGTTGTACATGGCCTTGTCACGATTGTTGTACCAGTCACCGGTTGACAGCTCGACTGCGCGAAGGAGGTTCTCGGCCATGATGGCAACGGTCGCGTCCCCGCGCGCATTTCCGCGGCCAACTCCTTTCTGGATATCGATCGCGAATTCGCGCAAGGGTTTTTGGGCATCGGTTGCCTCTTGCTCAGTCTCATATCCCCAACGGGTCAATCGATCAATCTCGGCAATGCATGGCTTGCGCCGGTCTTCGGGCAGATAGGCGGCGAGTTCAGTTGAAAACGCGGATTTGGTGTACACCGAAGTCGCGCTGCCGAGTTGCAGATCCAGTCCGGCCAACGCAACTGGTCCGGATTTTGCCCGCGCGTACAACGAGGTGATCAGGGGGTCAGTCTCGCTGGTCAGCGACCAGAGACCGCCAATTGCATCGGCCAGCATCTCGGGGGATGCCTTACCTCTATCGAGCTGACGCTGGAAATCGAGGAAATCGTAGATCGAACTTTCAAAAAAAAACCGCGTTGAATCCGCATTCGTCGATCAAGCGCGTCACCAATTCAACTTTCGCCGTCGAAGTCGCGCCACCGGCGTGATTGCCATCTTCGCCGAGCAGCACGATCTGTCGCTGGCAGACATCGGCGACCAAGCGATCCATCGCGCCTGCCGGACTGGCTACCGCTTCAGGGCTGGCTGCATGCACAGAAGCGCAAGCGATACCGAGTGAAACGATGAGCAGCTTCTTTGCGGAACGTAAGGTGAAAGCGATACGAATCGACTTCATGACGCGGCGTCTCCTGACAGGAATCAGGTATGACACCTACTTTCAGGATTTGTTCACTCTGCCGAACGCGGAAATGTCTTTTGGAATTCGTGCGGCGGCTTGTTGCGCCATCGTTCAAAGTGAACGAGCCCGCCCGAGGCTCCCTGTGCTTCGACATTTCGGGCCCGGTCGGTGAGCCCCGCGATCGGAGTGTCAGTCGCCACAGCCATCGAAGGAATCCGCGAACAGGGCGTCGCAGCCGCTGCCGGTGCTCGCTGAGACCATCACATACTTCTCGTCGGCATCGCGCGTACTGAAATAAATGCGGCAGATGTTCGGTCGCTGCACACTTTCAACGGTTCCGAAAAAACCGTCTGCCGCAATCGCCGCGCCGTCGATCGTCAGCGCGTTTCCATCGGCAAAGACGCCAACGGGAGCCGACCAGGTTGCACCATTGTCCGCCGATGATACTGACCAGACCTGCTTGTCGGTCCGCGCATAGGTGACCCCATTGCGGAAGTTGTAATAGGAAGCGAGGGTTCCATCGCTCTGTCGGAGCGTGCGTCCAACATTATGGACATACGCAGGAATTCGCGGATCGGCGTTGCCGCAAATCGGATCAAGGATCCAGCAATAAGGCGTGCCGATGTAGAGATCCGCTTCGTTGAGTTCGGCCGAGGTGCCGGGTGGGACCGCATCGATGAAATTGAACTGGCCGCTGCCGCCGCCGCTGCCGAATGCACCCGGACCAGAATCAACCCGCATGAACAATTGCCCATCCACGAGCCCGAATGTGCCGACGTGATTTCCCGCAAATGGCGATTGCAGCGGACCCTGGTGCTGAACGCTGATATTGGACGGTGTGCTGCCCAAATCGTTGACGCTGCTGTTGTAGTTGTATTGACCGACGCTGGTGCCGACATTTTCGGTCCACGCGAACAGTTTCCAGGTACCCCCGAGCGGGTCAAAAGCAGCACGCAAGTAATCGAGTGGCGGGTCGATCGATGCGCCAAAATTCGTGTAAGGCGCACTGCCGATCTGGTAGCCAAGCTGGCCATCCAGGGTGAAGTGCTAGCCATCGGTCGAAGTGGCATGCGAGAACTCGCCGAGTACCGAGGATGCCGGAAAATCGGGATCGTCGTTAGCCAATACCCACAAATGATAGAGGCGAGTGACTGGATCCCAGGCGATGGTGTTGCGCAATGAGCTGCCGCCGGGAGTCAGATCTGAACCCAGGCGCACGCCGTTGAGCTTGACTGGGCAAGTGCGCGTACCTAGCTCGGGTGCAACTGCCAGGCTGATCTGGGCAACTGCCGTCAGGCAAGTCGAGGACAACAACACGATCAGTCGAGTAGAAATTGTCATTGCGAAACCCCTTGCGCCGTTTGATGGGCGAACGATACTGGTTCTGGAGCCAGTTCGCGCGGGTTCCGGTTTCGACGCGGCGAGCCATGTCGGCTATCGTTCGCACTTGCCGCTGCCTTGTGGCTCGATTTCGTTGACTGAGCCTGCCTCAATACGACCCGGCCACGCTCATCTGCTCAATCCGTCAACTTTCGTCAAACGTGATCAAGGGTCGTTCATGCACGCAGAATTCTGGTTGCAGCGCTGGCGCGAGGGGCGCACGGGTTTCCACCGCGACGAGGTCATGCCCTTGCTGGCCAAGCACTGGTCTTCGCTGGCCTTGCCCGAACACAGTCGCGTATTGGTTCCGCTGGCGGGCAAGTCGCGCGACATGCTTTGGTTGGCGGCCCAGGGCCATCGCGTGCTTGGCGTGGAATTGTCACCGCTGGCGGTCCAGCAGTTCTTCGATGAGAACCACCTGCAGCCAAGCATCCACGAATCCGCCGCTGGTCGACACTTTGTTGCCGGGCCAATCGAACTGATCTGCGGAGATTTGTTTGATCTTGATGCGGTTGCCGTTTCCGAATGTGCTGGCGTTTATGACCGCGCTGCCCTGATCGCCCTGCCAGCGGACATGCGTCCACGCTATGCCTCTTATCTTTCACGCATCCTGCCAGCAGGATCGCAGATGCTGCTGATCGCACTCGATTACGCACAAGCCGAAATGGAAGGGCCGCCGTTCTCGGTCGATGCGGACGAAGTGGCCACGTTGTATGCCGACGCGTGGCAAACCACATTGCTCGAACGGCGTGACATTCTTGCCGATGATCCGAAGTTCGCTGAAGGTGGCGTCACAGCTCTGCACACCGAAGTTTGGCGGCTGCATCGATCCTCTTGATTGGGCCCGACGATAGTCACTACATGCGCCTTCTCCCGTTGGGAGCAGAAAAGGCAGAGCAAACCCACGACGTTCAAGAGCGCAATTGACCTGCCGCTGGGTCGAAATCAATGGTTGCCGGCAGACACCCAGAGGAAACCTCAGTCGCGATTGCGATCAGGAAGTCACCTCAGCTTGGTTAGACCCCATCAATTCATTTTTCCGTTCGGCTGTTCAGAGGTTCTGGTAATTCGGTCCGCTGCCGCCTTCGGGAGTGACCCAGGTGATGATCTGGTAGGGATCCTTGATGTCGCAGGTCTTGCAGTGCACGCAGTTGGCGGCGTTGATTTGCAGGCGCTTGCCGGCCGCGTCGTCGACGATCTCGTACACGCTGGCCGGGCAGAAGCGCGTGCACGGGTTGTTGTATTCCACCGTGCAGCGAGTCACGCAGATGTCAGGTTCAGCGACGTGCAGATGAATCGGCTGATCCTCGTCGTACTCGGTGGCGGCGAAATAGATACTTGACAGGCGGTCGCGTGGCGGCAGGCTGCGTTCCGTCCAGTCGCGGTTCGGTGACTCGTACTCGCTGATCTTTTTCAGGGCGGAGTGATCGGCACGGTTCTTCAACGTCCACGGTGAAAGTCCTGCGGTGACCGTTTCCCAGCCGGCATTGGCGAGGCCGAACAACAGGCCCTTGTGGAATCCCGGACGGATATTGCGCACCTTGCGCAGTTCCTTCATGACCACCGATCCGCGCAACTTGGCATCCCATCCGGCCGAGGTGCCGGTGGCGGCTATGTGCTCGGCGGCCAGCATTCCTGAGCGCATGGCCTGATGGGTGCCCTTGATTTTCGGCACATTCATGAGGCCGGCAGAATCACCAATCAGCATCGCACCGGGCATCTCGACCTTGGGCAGCGATTGATAGCCGCCTTCGATCAGTGCACGTGAGCCCGCGGAAAGGATTTCGCCGCCTTCGAGCAGGGGCTTGATCAGCGGATGGTTCTTCAGTTGCTGGAACGCTTCGAACGGCTTGAATTCCGGATCGATGTAGTCGAGGCCGGCGACGAAGCCAATCGCGATGCGGTCGTTGTCGAGGTGATAGATGAAGCTTCCGCCGTAGGTCGTCGAATCGAGCGGCCAGCCGAGTGTGTGCACGGTCTTGCCCGGTTCCACGCGGCCAGGCGGAACCTGCCAGAGTTCCTTGAGGCCGATACCATAAGTTTGCGGATCACTGTCCGCATCAAGCTGGTAGCGGGCGATCAGCTGCTTGCTGATGCTGCCGCGGCAGCCTTCGCCAAGCACGGTGATCGGCGCAACGATGTCGATGCCTTCGGCGTAGCCCGGCTTGTGCGAGCCGTCGCGGGCGACACCCATGTCGCCGATGCGCACGCCCTTGACCGCACCGGCATCGTCAATCAGCGCCTCGGCAGCGGCAAAGCCCGGGAACACGTCGACACCGAGTGCCTCGGCCTGTGGCGCCAGCCAGGCGCACAGCGCACCAAGCGAGACGATGAAATTGCCGTGGTTGTGCATCTGCGGCGGCACGACCGGGGATTTCGTTGCCTTTACGTGATCGCGCAACCACCAGAATTCGTCCTTGGTCACCGGCACGCAAATCGGTGGCGGATTGGCTCCCCACTCGGGCAGCAGCTCGTTGAGGGGTTCGGGCTCGATCACTGCACCGGACAGGATTTGGGCGCCAATGGTTGAGGCTTTCTCGATCACGCAGATGTTCAGCTCCGGCTTCAGCTGTTTCAGGCGGATCGCGAATGCGAGTCCGGCCGGGCCGGCGCCGACGGTGATCACGTCGTATTCCATCGTTTCGCGTTCGCTCATCTCGGTATCCTGTGCCATCGACCCAACCTCAT
>JBDTCQ010000052.1:0-9115 GCA_039923515.1 Dokdonella sp. | reverse complement strand
TTCGCGCCGCCGCGCCGTAAACGAAAAGCGCCGTCACTGACGGCGCTTTTTTCATTCTGGCGGCTCTGCGACTCTGGGGTCAGACCGGTCATGGATCGTCACCCTACACGAACCTGGCAATTACGATTCAGACACATGCCGGATCCGACGTGTACGTTGAGTACTGATTGGCGTCAGCGAGCGAATGCGCGGGCTGAGCGAATATGCGATGAACGGTGAAGATCAGCGATTGCGGACCAGGATTACCGTGACATTGTCCGATCCACCGCCATCGAGGGCTGCGACGATCAGATGATCGACGCATTCCTGGGCTGACAATTCGTTGCGGCTGATCAGTGCGGCAATTTCGGCATCGCTGACTTCTTCGGTGAGACCATCACTGCAGAGCAGGATCTGCATGCCCGGGCCGAATTCACCGCGTACGGTTTCGACGCGCAGGGATTGCGGGTCGGTCACGCCAAGCGCCTGGGTGACGACGTTGCGATGCGGATGTGTGCGCGCCTGTTCGCTGGTGATTGCACCCTGGTCGATCAGTTCCTGTACGTAGGAGTGATCCTGCGAGATCTGTTTGAGGGCCCCGTTCCACAGATAGACACGGCTGTCGCCGACCCAGGCGATTTCGAATTCGTTGTCGCCAAGCAGGCGCATGGCGGCGATCGTGGTGCCCATCGGCAACGCTTCGCTGCGCCGGTTGGAGTGGCGAATGATTTCCTCATCGGCTATTTGCACGGCCTGTGCGAGCGGGGTGCCCTTGCTGACTTCGGCGATCAGAGTGTCGCGAGCGATCGCGCTGGCGACCTCGCCATGCTCATGTCCGCCCATGCCGTCAGCCACCAGCCAGATGCCCATGTCAGCATCGGCGTAGTACGTGTCTTCGTTGTGCTCGCGGCGCAAGCCGACGTGTGTGCAGTGGCCGAATTCGATCATGCGCAGTCGACAAGCCTGTTCAGAGAGATCCATGGGGAAATCGTCTGTGCGGATTGAACCCTGCATCCCCCCGGACGATATCGCATGATGCCGCGCTCCGGATGCCGGGCGCAAGCGTATCGGGGGAGAACCATGAATTTGGTGCCGAAGGCGAGAATCGAACTCGCACTCTGTCGCCAGAACCGGATTTTGAGTCCGGCGCGTCTACCAGTTCCGCCACTTCGGCGCGGGGCGCGGAGTATACGCCAGATCAAGGTGGTCATTTCAAGCCCCCGTGACTTTCAATGGCTGTGATCCGCGACCATCACGCTTGATTGTGCTGGCAACAGCCGTCGTTTTACAGGCGGAATCCTGCTCACGAGATCCTTCGCCCCCACTGGATGGGCAACTGAAAGGCAATGCCAGCGCAAGGCGGTTGCGACGGACTCGAGTCATGTCGGGGCTCTACAGGCTGTCAAGAAACGGTGCGATGGCGCCGCCAAAGCTTTCGATATCGACGAGGAACGCATCATGGCCCTGTGGGCTGTCGAGGGCGACAAATTCAACATTGGCACCACCTTTGCGCAGCCCGTCGGCAATCTCTTCCTGCTGCGAAAGTGGAAACAGGATGTCGGTGCTGACGCCGATGACGAGGGCGTGCTCGATCCTGATTGCCGCGAGCGCGTCGGCGGCGCGGCCATGGCCGTATTCGGCTACATCGAACCAGTCGCTTGCGCGCGACAGGAACAGATAGGCATTCGGATCGAAGCTGCGCACGAAGCGCCGGGCATGTCCGTCGAGGTACGACTCGATCTGGAATTCCGCCGAGAACGGGTCATCGTCGCGCTGCTCGGAATCCAGACGAATGCGCGCAAACCGGCCCACCCATTCCATCGATGAGCGATAGGTGATCACGCCAAGCTTGCGCGCGATGCTCATGCCGGCATCGGGATAGTGCTCATCGTTGTACCGGCCAAAATTCCAGTTTGGATCGAGGCGGATGGCTTCGCGTTGCAGCGAACGGATCGCGATGGCGAAGGGTTGTGCCTGGGCCGCCGTCGAGATGCTGATATGGCTGCGCACGGATCCTGGGTGCAGCGACAGATAGGCGAGCGCGCTCATGCCGCCCATCGAGTTGCCGATCAGGCAGGCCAGACGCTCGATGCCGAGTCCGTCGACCAGTTCGTGGGCGGCGTTGGCGGCATCCTCGAGGCTCAATTCGGGGAAGTCGAGGCGGTAGCGCTCGTCGGTTTCCGGGTTGATCGAGGCCGGGCCGGTCGAACCCTTGCAGCTTCCGAGCGTGTTGGCGCAGATGACAAACCAGCGATTGGTGTCAATCGGCTTGCCTGGGCCGAGCATTTCCTGCCACCAGCCGGGCGAGGGATCAACTTCATTCGAAGCTGCATGCGCGCTTGGTGATAGGCCGGTCAGGATCAGGACGGCGTTGTCGCGATCAGGCGCCAACGATCCCCACGTTTCATAGGCCAGGCGAGCACCCTTCAGCGCGCCGCCCCGCTTCATCGCAAACGGTGAGGAAAGCGCGAAGTACTGGCGTGCGTCCGGTAATGCCCCGGCTGCATCCGCCTGGGTCACCTCACGGCACCACGCTGTCGATGACCAGATCGAGCGGTTCCTTGCGATTGACGTCGATCGCAGCCGTCATCACTTGCAGGTCACCGGCTTGAGCGGTCGCATTGCCGCTCTTCGAGATCCGCGCGCCAATGACGACCTTGGGGAACATCGACAGCTTCATGCTCGGCATCATGCCCATCGAGTCATCCAGGACGACCGTCAGCGGTAATTCGCTGGCCGTACCGCGCTTGATCGCGAGCGGCATCGGCGGGCCACTCTCGGCACGGGCGTAAACGAACAAGGTGGCCGAAGGATCGAGTCGATCGAGGAGGTTCGGTGCAAGGCTGACATGCACGGTCAGCTTGGGGCCTTCGCCACTGGCAGCGGACGGCGCCGGTTCGACGCCTGCTGAAACCGATGGGGTGGTCGCTATGGCTACGGTGCCGCCGAGTTGCTGTGCATCGGAAATTTGCGCGCGCACGCTTTCGGCAATATCGCTGCCGGGTGGAAGGGCGGGCAGCAATCGGTTCCAGGCCGTGATCGCGGCGTTGTAGTCAGCCGACTGATAGTCGCTGATGCCGAGTAGCCAGAGCGCGCGCTGATGATCCGGATCGGCCTTGAGCACATCCTCGATCAGCTTTCTCGATTCGCCGTCGATACGCCGTCCCTCTTTCGAGAGCGCCAGTGCCTGCGCGTATTCGACAGTCAGGTCGTGGTTGTCCGGCATCAGTTCCCACGCTTTTTTCAACGCATCGCGGGATTCTGCGAACTTGCCCATCGACTGGTAGGCACGGCCGAGCAGGGCCCAGCCTTCGGCGTTGTCCGGATTTTCCTTGAGCTTGGCGACCAGTCCGGCGACGGCCTGATCCATGTCGATGCCGTGTTCTTCCGCCGATTGCGCAGTCGACGCAACCATGCGGGTCGGATCGAGCGCAGCCGGTTCGCCCTTGACCTGATAGAGCAGGATCGCACCGAGCGGCACAAGCAGGGCGACGAACAGGGAGGCCAGAACAGCAGGCCGTCTTGCGCGTGAATTGGGAACTGCTGCAGAGGTTGACGTCAGCGTGGCCAGTTTGGCCTTGTATTCTTCTTCATCGATGACGCCGGCGCTGCGCGCATCATCGAGCGCTTTCAGGCGCTTTGAATCTGCTCCGTGGACACTTTCCCCCAGATCGCGGCTACGCAACAACGGCAACAGGGGGAAGGCCAGAGCGAGGCCGAGCATCGCCGCTGCAAGAACTACAAACAGAGTCATTACCAGTCTTCCTCGGAACTTGCGGCGGGCGGTGAGGCGGGCGTTACCACTCGGGCGCGCCGTCGAATGATCCGGTAAACGATGCCAGCTCCAAGCAAAAGGATCAGCAGCGGACCGAACCAGAGCAGGGCGGTGCCGCCGCGCAACGGTGGGTTGTACAAGACGAAATCGCCATAGCGCGCGGTCAGGTAGTGCTTGATCTCGATGTCGCTCTTGCCCTGGCGCATCTGCTCGAAGACTTCCTCGCGCAAATCCTTCGCCAGATCCGCGCTCGAGTCAGCCAGGCTTTCGTTCTGGCAGACCAGGCAACGCAACTGCTTGGTCAGGTTCTGGAAGCGCTGCTCTTCGGCGTGATCCTTGAACGGCAAGACATCGACTGCCTGGGCGAGCATCGGCAGCATCAGGGCCATCGCCAACAGGGTGGATAGAACCGTTCGGAAACGCAGTTTGAGGCTCACTGAGCTTCTCCTCGCATGGCGGCCAATCGGGGCTTCAACTCGAACGCAATGATTTCGGGCGTGATTGCGCCAATGCGCTTGTAGCGGATGATGCCCTTGCCATCGACGAGAAAGCTTTCAGGTGCGCCATAGACGCCAAAATCGATCGCAATCCTGCCATCACGATCGGCAATCACGATCGAGTACGGATCGCCAAACTGCTGCAGCCAGCGCGTGGCATCGGCGGCTTCGTCCTTGTAATTGAAGCCGATAATCGGGATGCCGAGGGCCTTGCCTTCATTCATCAGAATCGGATGCTCGTCGCGACAGGCGAAGCACCAGCTCGCAAACACATTGAGCAGATAGGGTTTGCCGGCGAGATCGGCATTGCTCAGGCGCTTGGTCGGGTCATTCAGAAAGGGCAAATCGAATGCAGGTGCCGCCTTGCCAATCAGCGGCGAGGGCACCTCATTCATCGAGTTGTTGCGCATGTAGTTGATGCCGAAGACGAGCAGGGCTGCGACCAGGGCGAATCCGATGAGCGGCAGGAATCGAGTGTTCACGCGTTGGCCTCGGCAGCGATACCCGTAGCGCCAGCAGGCTTCGGTGTCGGCCGTGTTGCCGGATCGACAACCAACACGCGGAAGCGCCGGTCGGTGGCCGCCACGAAGCCGCCGAGCATCATCAGCAAGGCGCCCAGCCAGATCCAGCGCACGAAGGGTTTCAGATAGACGCGCACCGACCACGCGCCGTCCTCGCCCAGTGGTTCACCGAGGGCGACATAGAGATCCCGCGTCAGCCCGGGATCGATGTCGGATTCGGTCTGGGTCATGGCATTTCGCGAGTACTGGCGCTTTTGCGGATGCAGGACGGCGACCACGCTGTCAGCGCGCGTGACCGTGATCGTGCCTTGATCGGCCTTGAAGTTCGGGCCCTCGGTGTGGGCGACGCCGTCGAAGCGGAACGTATAGGCACCCAGGTTCACGGTTTCGTTGTGGCCGAGTCGGACATCTTTTTCGATGCTGGTTGCCTCGGTGACGAGAACGCCGCAGACGAAAACGGCGACGCCGAAATGGGCGAGCACCATGCCGAGCATCTCGGGTGTGAAGCGTCGTCCTGCCGGCGCGTTGCGCCAGCGCGTCAAGACAAAGGCAAGGGTGCCGGCGCCGACCCAGATCGCGGCGGCAATGCCGATCACGCCTTTCCACGGCAGATGATCCGCGATCAGCCAGGCGGCCAGGCTGGCGACGACCGCCAGCGCGAGGGCGGGGCGCAATGTGCGCATGGCCGCCGATATCTTGCCTTGTCGCCACTTGAGCAGGGGTCCGAACGGCATCAGAACGATCACCGGCGTCATCAGCAAGACGAACATGACGCCGAAATACGGCGGCCCGACCGAGATCCTGCCCAGATTGAAAGCCTCGGCAAACAGCGGATACAGCGTACCGAGGAAGACCATCGCGGCGGCACAGGTGAACAGCAGATTGTTGATCAGCAGCATGGTTTCACGTGAGGCGGCGGCAAACGGTTCGCCGCCGGCAACCTTCGGCGCACGCAATGCGTAAACCAGCAGCGACCCACCGACGGTGATCGTCAGGAAGGCCAGGATGAACATGCCGCGTTCCGGATCGCTGGCGAACGAATGCACCGAGGTCAGCACCCCCGAGCGCACGAGGAAGGTGCCGAGCAGGGAGAGTGAAAACGCGAAGATTGCCAGCAGCAGGGTCCATGCGCGGAAGCTGCCCCTCTTCTCGGTGACGGCCTGCGAGTGGATCAGGGCGGTGCCGACCAGCCAAGGCATGAACGAGGCGTTTTCGACCGGATCCCAGAACCACCAACCGCCCCAGCCGAGTTCGTAGTACGCCCACCAGCTGCCGAGCGCGATGCCGAGCGTGAGCACGCCCCAGGCCGCATTCGTCCACGGCCGCGACCAGCGCACCCATTGCTGGTCGAGCTTGCCACCGAGCAGGGCGGCAATGGCGAAGGCAAATGCCACCGAGAAGCCGACATAGCCCATGTAGAGCATCGGCGGGTGCACGATCAGGCCGAAATCCTGCAACACCGGATTGAGATCATTGCCATCGGCCAGCGCAGGCAAGTGACGGGCAAACGGATTCGAGGTCAATACGGTGAACAGGAGGAAGCCAAGACTGACGAAGCCCAGCACGCCGAGCACGCGCGCCATGAAATCCTCGGGCAACTTGCGACTGAGGACGGCGACGGCAAAGGTCCAGATGTTGAGGATCAGGATCCACAGCAACAACGAGCCCTCGTGCGCGCCCCACACTGCCGAGAAACGGTAATACCAGGGCAGCAGCAGGTTTGAATTTTGCGCAACGTAGGCGACCGAGAAATCCTGGCTCATGAATGCCCAGGTCAGAATCGCAAAGGCAAACACGACAAACACGAACTGTCCCGCCGCAGCCGGTCGGGCCACGGCCATCAGCGCGCGGTTACCGGTATGCGCGCCGATGATGGGCAGCACAAATTGCACTGCGCTCAGCATCAAGGCGAGGATCAGGGCAAATTGACCGAGTTCAGGAAGCATGGTGTGGCCTGCGGGTCAGGAGTAAAGACGATCGATCGCACATGCGCTGAAGAAAAATCTGGCGATCACGGGGACGGCTTATCGGCGGAAACGGGAACATCATGCTTGCGATGGGCGTTTTCCATGGCTTCGGCGACATCACGCGGCACGTAGGTTTCATCGTGCTTGGCCAGCACTTCGGTGGCGATGAATTTACCCCCTTTCATGGAGCCAGTCGCGATCACGGACTGCTTCTCGCGAAACAGATCTGGCAGGATGCCTTCGTACTCAACGCGCATGTCGTCATCACCATCGGTGACGACGAAGGCGACGGTCAGCGACTGGCCACGTTCAATCGAGTGCTCCTTGACCATGCCGCCAATGCGAAAGCGCGCATCGGCGGGTGCCTTGCCCGCGACAATCTCGCTCGGGGTAAACAGATACGTCATGTTTTCCTGCAACGCGGCGACGGTCAACGCGGTGGCCACGCTGACGGCGAGCAGGATCAGGCCAACGATGATCAGTCGGCGTTTGCGGGTCGGGGTCATGCGGATTTTTCCTGGCGCCTTTGCTGGCGTTTCATGCGTCCGCGCAAATCGGCAATCACACGCCGATTGCGCAGCTTGGGGGCGAGATAATCGATCAACAGGGCAATCACAAAGACTGCGTAGGACGACCAGACATAGGCGCCATAACCGCCCATTGCCAACGACTCATTCATGAGCTTGCTCCGCGCTGAGGGCGATGTCACGCGCCCATTCCTTGCCGCCTTCGAGTTCGAGCAGGCTCACGCGTGAGCGTGCAAATACGCTGGCAAAAAACCAGATATGCGTGGCCAGAGCGAGCAGGAGCAGCGGCCAGAGCATGCTCGAATCAATGCGCGAGGGACCGAGCAGACGCACCGTCGAGCCTTGATGCAGGGTGTTCCACCAGCTCACCGAGAAATGCACGATGGGCACGTTGACGATGCCGACCAGGGCAAGAAAGCCTGCCGCCCGCGCCGCCTGACGGCGATCCTCGATGGCGTTGTACAAGCCAATCACGCCGAGGAAGAGGAACAGCAGGACCAGCTCCGAGGTCAGCCGTGCATCCCAGGTCCACCACGTGCCCCACATGGGTGTGCCCCAGATCGAACCGGTGGCCAGGGTGATCGCCGTGAAGAATGCGCCAACCGGGGCGCTCGTCATGGCCAGAATTTCTGAAATCTTGATCCGCCAGACCAGGGCAATAAATGCATTGGCGGCCATGAAGATGTAGGCAAACAAACCCATCCACGCGCACGGCACATGGATGAAGATGATCCGGTAGGCATCGCTCTGCTGGTAATCGGCAGGGGCCACGAACAAGCCCCAATACATGCCGACCAGACCAATCAGAAGGGCTGCGCCGAACAACCACGGACTGAGCAGCGCCGTGACGCGATAGAACGTCGGTGGTGATCCGAATTTGTGAAACCAGAGTGTCAGGGTATTCATCAGGTAATCGAAATTCGCAAGGCTGCAGCGCAAGCCAGCGGTGCCAATACGAGGGCCAGGGCTAACGCCGCACCAAGCCAGAGCAAGGGGGCGAGGAATGGCAGACCCAGTTGTGCCGCGTTGCAGGCGCCTGCGGCAAAGATCAGCACAGGAACATACAGCGGCAAAACAAGCAGCGCGAGCAGCATACCAGAGCGCCGCATGCCGATCGTCAGGGCAACACAGACAGCGCCGAGCAGGCTCAGCAGCAAAGTGGCAAGGATCAATGAAACCATCAACACCGGCATCACCTGACGTGGCAGATGCAGCATTTCAGCAAGCAGTGGCGAGATCACGATCAAGGGCAGGGCCGTACTCAGCCAGTGCACGAGGATCTTGCTCGCCAGCAGCATCGATAGTGGATGTGGCGACAGCACGATCTGCTCGAGTGTGCCGTCTTCGTGATCACCGCGAAACAAGGTATCCAGAGCCAGCAGGCCAGCCAGCAGCACGGCGACAAAGACAATACCGGCGGAGATGTTGGCGAGCTGGTTCGGCTCCGGACACAGCGCCAGCGGAAACATCACCACCACGATGATTGCGAACAACGCGGGGTTCAGGGCATCGCCCCGGCGTCGCCATGTGAGCAGCAGGTCGCGACGAATCACCGCGGCGCACGCTGAGCTTGTCGTGCCGTATCTCATTGCGTCGGCCTCAGTGGCAGACGCCGCGGTGTGCCCGAGGTGAATGCATAGGCACCATGTGAAGTGACCAGGGCTGCACCGCCGCGCCGTGCATGTGCATCGAGCAGGCGATTGACCAGATCGATGCCGGACTTGTCGAGGTTGGCGTAGGGCTCATCGAGCAGCCACAACGCGGCTGGGACCAGCAGAAGACGGGCGAGGGTAACGCGCTTTTTCTGGCCGGCAGAGAGATTGCGCACTGGCACGTCTTCGTAGCCTTC
>JBDTCQ010000051.1:0-10611 GCA_039923515.1 Dokdonella sp. | reverse complement strand
CGCCGGCCCGGCTACGCAGGCCACGTTGATGTTATCGACCGGCGCGCTGGCCATGATGCCACTGGCATTGCTCAGGGTGCAGGTTTGACCACTGGGTTGCGTGGTGATGATCACCGTGTAGGGAGTGCCGGACGGCACAGTATTGGCAAAGGTGTACAAGCTTAGCCCACCACCATCCGCGGGGACCGGCTTGTCTTCGCTGGTCGCAGCTGCGGCGAGGTGTAGCACGAGGCCGTTGCCGGTCAAGCCGCTCACCTCACCGCCGAGCGTGCAGCATGTCTCGAAACCATCGGCGAAGATGCGGTCACCGGCACTGGCCGGCGTAACCGCGCCAGCCAGACCGAGTGCGAGTAGCGGCAAAATCATGCGCATGGCTGCTGTACGGCTGGACGGTACGATACGCATCACTGAGCCTGGAACAAAGCGCCTGCGCGCCAGTTGTACGCGTTGACGGTGGTGTGGCTATACCCACCACTGACCGATGAATAGTCGCCATCGGCGTGGTTCAGATCTCCACCGCTCACTGACGAATTGACGCCATTGGCCAAGTTTCCATAGCCGCCACTTACCGAAGAATTTTCGCCGCTGGCGACACCATTCCATCCGCCGGTTACCGACGAAGACTTTGCGTTTGCCGTGTTTTTGACCCCGCCGCTGACCGATGAAAACAAAGCACTGGCGATACCGCTTCTGCCACCGCTTAGCGATGAAGTATCGCCGCTGGCTGTGTTTTGGGCTCCGCCGCTGATGGATGAAGCGCTACCGCTGGCAATATTTTGATTGCCCGCGCTGATTGATGAGTATTGACCGCTGGCCTTGCCATCCACACCGCCGCTGACGGATGAATATTGAGCGCTGGCTTGGTTGAAATACCCTGCGCTGACCGTTGCATAGGGAGCGTTGGCAATGTTGTAAGCGCCAGCCAGAAAACCACCGTACTGCGAATACGCATTCCCGGTACCGACGACCAGGTTGTGCGAGCCGCTTCGGTGGTTGCCTGCCCAGATTCCCTGATTGGACTCGCAGCTTGTCTGGTCAGGATATTCACCCTTCGAGCAGACGATGCGTGCTGAAACGGTGGGAAAGTTGTAGCCCACGACGAGGTTGCCCAAGCCATTGTTGGAAGTCTGGCTGCCAGCGCCGTTGACGACCTGCACGTTGATGTGATGAAAGCGCGCGGTGTAGTACGAGATGGCGGCGTTGTTGGGATCGGGCACATTGACCAGATCCAGATTCGCGGCCAGTGCCATCACCGTACTGCCTTGCACAGCGGCCATTTGGCTGGTCAAGGTGTTGATCGTTGTTTCGTGGCTGGCCACCGAGCTGTTGAGTGTGGTGATCGTGGTTTGTTGCCCTGTAACCGTGGCGCTGAGCGCGGTGACGGTGCTGTTGAGCGTGTCGATGGTGGCTTGCTGCCCAGTCACCGTTGTATTGAGCGAAGTGACGGTCGTATTGAGCGTGCTGATGGTGCTCTGCATGTTGGCCACTGCGGCCTGCAGAGAAGAAATATCGCTGGCGCTGCCGTTGACTGCCGTGGCCACCGCACCAAAATTGTCATTGACCTGAGTCGCCACCGCGGGGGTGTGTGCGGTGAAGGTGTTCGGGATGGCCACGTTTCCGGCCAATGCGGCACCGGCACACAACAGCGATAGCGATGCCGTGACGGCGCGGAAGAAGCGTGGGATCAACATGACGAAGACTCCTGATCAGTCGTGGATAGCTGTGGAGCAGCGCGGTTCGCGCGCTCGGGCGGCTGGGTGAAACCTCTGCGGTGGAGCCTTTCCGGCGGATCGTTTGCAAGGTGAGCTGTTCTTGAGTCAAGACCGAAAGATTGCGCGAGGACAGTGGGTGAAAGCTCGAAGAAACCCGAAATACCTCACACCTTCCCCCTCCCGAAAGGCCGCGAAGAGCGGTCTCATATGACGGTTACGCAATTTCCTGCACGAATCGGACATCCAGCCTGAAAATCCCGCGAATGGGGTGTCCCTGTTCTGCTTGCGCGCCGAGGCGCGGCGCGGCGCTTGAATCAGTGGTCGTCGCCAGAGCCAAAGCCGCTCGCAAAAATTCCGTCGCTGCGCACGCGAAGGGTTGCGAACTTGCTCGCACCGGGTGGCTGTCCGGCAGCCGTCTGGAAGAAACGAGCGTCGCCGGTGGCGGTAAACGTGCCGTTGCCGCTATCGGTGATGCCCCAGAAGCCCGAGTGTCGAGTCCGCGGGCCATTTACGACATCGGTGTAGGGATACGACCGGAATGTATCGACATGGCCGTTTGCAGTATCGATGACGGCAATCATGCCATTGACGTCATCTTCGGGGCACGTTTGCCCGATCGCGCAGGAATGAGACGTTGCCGAATAGCCGGCTATCGCCAGCTTTTCAAAGTTCAAGCTCAAAGCGGCATCACTGGCGTGTGTAGCCGGGATTATATCCAGTTGAGCGCAGCTGAAACCCGGTATCAGATTGCTGCCGCCAATGATTATTTTTCCACTATTCTCGCTACCAAAACTGGTATCGAGTACACCGTTGTAATTCATCTTTACGACGCCCACCCCATCCTTGCATGTTCGATTGACGAAACCGGTTACGTAGATTTCATCAGCGTAGGTTTGGGAGTTTCTACCGAATTCGATGGAGTTTGCGTCATCGTATCCGTTGCCGCCACTATCAAACGCCACCGTAGTGACGCCATTATTTCCAAAGTTGCTGAACGGGTTTCCGAGCGAATTGACGGCCATGACAAGGAAATCCCAGCCTCCAGTATCTGGAATACTGGATTGACGGGTGCCAGCGAGATAGTAGGGTCCAAGAAAACCACTGTCAGCCCTCCGCGCAATGCTGCGCAGGATGCACCCACGATTGGTGGGGCAATAGTTGCTGGGATTCGGAAATACCGGGGGGCTGAAACTGATCGAACTGTTGGAGTTCACTGTGCCCTTGATGAGTGTCGGCCGCCACACGCTGTCGAATGTGGACGCAACGACCAAAGCGATGATCGCTCCGGGCCCCGATGAATCTTCATAGATGAGCATGCCACCGCTGTATTCGGGCTTTGAACTGGACAGCACGTTGGTAGATCCAAGAAACGCCCCGTCGATACCGAAAACCAGAATGTGGCTGTCGATATCGGCATTACTCCCGTGATACCGACTGTCAACCAGGACAAAGACGCGTTCGCCCAACACCTTCATATCGAGAACATCTTTTACATTTCGGTCATCGGCTGGATCAGTCGTGTTGGGAAAGATCACGTAGCCGTTGTAGCCGTAGGCGCCGGGATTGGTCCATGCGACCTTGCCCCCCGTCGCGTTGTAGCGCACCAGCCCCAGATTGATCACGGGTGCTCCCGGTGACGTACTGTAAGAATCTGGCACCACGCCAGCAACGATCACATCGCCATTGCCCAGGCGAACGACCTTCCGACCAAAGAATGAATCGTCCACGTAGCTGGGGGTAAAGCCGTCAGGCTTGTATAGCCCACCCCAGAAACCTGGATCAGGCAGGTACGGTGGTGAGGAAAGCAGACTCCAAGGGATAACCACGCTATCGGGCCGATTGCCCCCCGCATTTTCTGCTGGAGCCAGCGCGCTGAATACCAGAAGGGCCGAACCCAGGATGCCACGCGAAACACGCCAGGCAGTCCGCCGCGCATTGACTGGGACTCGAATGTGATCGTTTTCTGAAAGTTGTCCCTTGCTCATTACCAGCTACTCCGAGTGGGCTGTTTTTGATCGGTGAAACGTGAAGTCGAGCGATTCAGCATCGCCTGCAATAGGCGTTGATGTCGCTCACTGTGGGATACGGTGATTCCTTCCCAAACCGGACATGCACCGGAAGAAGCCTCAGCGGCGCGCGCGCTTTCAAGCCCGACTCTACCCATGGGCTGTTTGGCGATAGCGATTACATCGGTGAAACGCGCACAGCCAGTGGATCGCGCAACGGTATTGAATCAACAGATGCGGCATCAGGATGCCGTCACTTCGGACGGCGTCATTGCCAAGAGGCGTCATCCCATTCGACGTCATCCCAGTTCAGGCCCTCGGGCCCGGCTACTCAAGTCACGTTGGCGTTGTCGATCGACGCGCTCGCCATGGTGTCGATGGCGTTGGTCAAGGTGCACGCTTGACTGGTGGGTTGCGTGGTGATGATCACCGTAAACGCGGTTCCGGGTATCACGCTATTAGCAATGGTGTACAAACTTGGCCACCGACATTGGTGGGGATCGGGTTGTCTTCGCTGATGGCACCTGCGGCGAGGTGCAGAACGAGGCCGTTTCCGGCGAGGCCAATTACCTCGACGCCTAACGTGCAACAGGGCTCGAAACCACTGGTGAAGATGCGGTCGGAAGCGTTGGCGTGCGTCATCGCGCCGGCTAGCTCGACTGCAAGTAGTGGCAAGATCATGCGCATGGCGGCGCCCTGGTGGCGGTGCGATACACATCAGTTCGCTTGGAACAAAGCGCCAGCCCGCGAGTTGTTTGAGTCGACAACGGCCCGAGTTGGCCCGCCGCTGATCGATGAAAGTTGGCCTTGAGCCGTGTTTGATTGGCCGCCGCTAATGGATGAACTCATCCCGAACGCCGCGTCGCTTTTTACTGCCGTGTGTGAAGGAAGAGCGTCTGCGCACGGTGCCGACCCTCAAGAGCCAGTTGCAGCACTTGGTCGGTTCGATCTGCGATCGAATGCTTCTGGCCAGGAGTTGGGGAAAAGCGTCAGCGCACGGCGCCGATCCACAAGAGCCAGTTAGAGCCCCTGGTCGGCTGGATCTGCGATCGCACCCTTGCACGAAGAAAATCGTTGGGAAGATCCTAGTTCCGAAGTTGTTTTTCCACGGCTGACAGTTCGTGCATGAATGGATGGTTCGCGCCTAG
Source organism: Dokdonella sp. (assembly GCA_039923515.1). Lineage (GTDB taxonomy): Bacteria > Pseudomonadota > Gammaproteobacteria > Xanthomonadales > Rhodanobacteraceae > Dokdonella. The sequence continues at coordinate 5,745 of JBDTCQ010000051.1, read as the reverse complement.
CGTGGCGAGACCGAGCTGATGCGCGACGCTTGCGGTGGCGGTTGCGCCTGGGGGGTCGCCAGCGTCGATCTGTGCTTGTGCTTTCCATACACGAAACCTTAGTGCATCGCGATTTTCGCGGAGTTGGTCTTCGAGGACAGCGGGTAGCATTCTTCCGGCTTCAAGTTCGGCGAAGGCTTTATCGAAAGTCTGCAGTGCTTCGCGATGGTGCTTCTGGTGACTCAGCAGCATCGCTTTCGCGGCGAGAGTCATGCTGGTTGCGAAGTCTGCGTGGGGCAGCGCGGCAACTTCGCGTTGGACTATATCAAGTGCGCGTTGCGAATCAGCGAGCTTTCCGTCGCGGGTGAGTGCTACAGACTGCAGTGCGAGCATATAAACACCCATCGGCAAGTATCTTGCTCCGCCCCACTGGGCGAGCAGCGTGCCTTCGGCAAACTGATCGGCCGCCTCGGACCAGTTGCCTCGATGCAGGGCGATTTCGCCGGGCAACCAATGCCAATCGGGTGACTCGAATGAGGTCGGGTAGGCGATTCGACTCTGTATGGCGCCATCCCTTATTGTTGCTGCCGACTGATCCAGATTGCCCATGTCGAACTCGTTGACGGCATAGGTCGCCGATTCAAAATTGGCGGGGAAACTCAAACCCATTCGCTTCCATTGCGCAGCTCCATCGTCGAAAACGATTTGCGCGGACGTGAACTCACCAAACAGCGCTCGGCGCAAACCTGCCATTGTGGTGGCACGTATGTGAGTGAGCGAGTCGCCGCCAGCCACTGCAAGCAGCGCAAGTTCTGATTGCTCGCGTCCTTTGCGGGGCTGTCTGATCCCCACGTACGCCGCGGCTAGCTGCATATGTGCGTGGGCTAAATTCACTTTGCTCACCGCTCGATCCTTCATCAGTGAGATGGCCAATTCACCGTCACGAACGGCATTGCTGAAATCGCCGAGAGCAATGGCAATGCTGCTTTGAGTGATAAGGGCATCCAGGTAGAGCGCGGAGTGCGGGTCTGCACTGTGTTCGATCGCACTGCGGAGCGGTATCGAAATTTTATCGACACGACTAAGCGCATAGTTGGCAGAGGCCCAACCTGTAACCAGGCGCAAATCCGCTCGTGCTGCAGTGTCTGCAGTTACCGGTGCCCCACCCAGCTCCTTCTCGGCCAGAGAAACCGCGCTTTTCCATTGCCCGAGTTGACTGTAAATACCCACAATCACGCCAGCCAGCTCGCCACGCACTTCGCTGGTCGGCGGCAAATTTTGCAAACGCACGACAGCTTGATCGAGAAATTCGCTCACCGGTTTCTGACCGGTTCCGAATTGGGGATCTTCCGGTTGCAGGAATAGCTGGATCAGCTGCTCCTTGACTTGCAGGTTCCGCTCGGCCTCGCGGGCAGTTTGCCGCACTTGCCAGCCCATCGCCAACATCGCGAGGACGACGGTCAATATGATCAGGCCAGTCAGCGCGCTGGCCAGGCGGTTACGGCGCAGGAACTTGGTGGTCCGATAAATGCGCCCTGCTGGCATGGCATGGATTGGACGATGGTTCTGCCAGCGCCTGAGATCGTCGGCGAGTGCTTGGGCATCGGGGTAGCGTTGCGTGGGGTCGCGGGCAAGGCAGCGTGCACAGATTGCTTCGAGTTCGCGATCGGCATTTGCGTCTAGCTCGCTCAAGCGCGAAATGCGCGCGCTGTCGAGCTGGCGCATGTTTTCGCGCGAGGTGATGCCATCCCGCGGTGTACGGCCGGCCAGCATTTCAAACAAGGTCGCACCGAGCGCGAAGATATCGGCGCTGGCCGTTAGCGGACGGCGACCCGGCTTCGCCTGCTCCGGCGCCATGTAGTGCGGCGTGCCGGAAATTTCGGTCGGGGCTTGCGCATCGCCGACGTCAATTCTTCGGGCGAGCCCGAAATCAGCGAGGTGCGGCTCAGCGCCGGCATCGAGCAGGATATTCGCCGGCTTGATATCGAGGTGGAGTACACCAAGTCCGTGCGCGTAAACGAGTGCCTCGGCTATCGCCAAGGCAATTCGTACTGCCTCGAAACGATCCAGAGGAGGCTCGCGGACGAGTCGTTCACGCAGGGTTTCTCCCTCGACCAGACGCATGGTGTAGAAACAAAACTCATCGTGCTGGCCGACATCGAAGACCGAAACGATATGCGGATGGGCGAGCCGCGCCGCGTGGCGTGCTTCAGTGCGCAAGCGCTCAATGAAATCCTCGCCTGCCCACGGACCGGCAGCAAGGACCTTGAGTGCGACTTCTCGATCAAGGCTGCATTGGCGTGCCCGATAGACAACGCCCATGCCGCCACGTCCCAGACGTTCGAGCAACTCGTAATCACCGAATTCACGCTGCGCCGGATCAGCAAGATCAAGATCGATATCCTCGAATGCCGCCTGGCCAAGCCCGTGACTTTGAGACATGGTCGCCGAGTGGGAATCGTCTGCGTCGTTGGATTTGCGAAACAGCCAATCGGCCAGCCGCCGGGGGCGATCGGCCCGCTCGAGCCAGGTTCGCAATTCACTCGGATCGGGTTCAGTGGCTGATGGCATGGTCGAACTCGGAGGATTGTGGCTGCGCGGAGGCGCCCTGATTTTCCAGCGCTGAATGCTTGATGGTCGGATTGGCGGTCACGGTTACCGGCGCAATGCGCTGGCCAGCGTTTCTTGCTCGATCGCGATGTCATCCTCGCTCGCCACGGTCTCGCTCATCTCCTCATCGACCAGTTCAGACAGCCGCTGGCGCAGACGATGCACGGCCACAGCGACAGTATTGCGGCGCATTTGCAGCTTTTCCGCGAGGTGCTGGTAGTCCGCTTCGTCGGGCGCTTCAACAATGAAATCACGCAAGGCGACGAACCACTCGGCCTTCCCGGCGACACGAGCCTCACTTTCGAGGCGGGTCAAGGCGCGGGCAATTAGAGTCAGCGCCCATTGACGGTCGAACTCCAATTCGGGATCGCTGTCGAGCGCGTCGCTGGGAAGTTCATCGAGCACGCTGTGATCCAACATGTGGCTATTGCCGCCACGCTTGAGAGCCCGCGCATCGCGCCGCTGAGTCGAAACAAAATGGCGCACCGCACCGCGGAGATAGTGACGGAAGCGCCCCCGCTCAGGATCTGCTCCATCGTGAAAGCGCTGTTCGAGGAAATACGCGAAAAACGCCTGGGTCAGCTCTTCGGCGTCTTCGTCACGATTGACCATCTGGCGCAGGTAGGCCAGCACTGGCGCGCGGTAAGCACTACACAAAGCCTGAAGCGATCGCCTGCCTTCGTCTGCTTCCCCGCCAGCCGACATGATCAAACTCCAGCGGGTGGTCTCGAATCTACTCAAGAACGAAAGCTCCTGAAGCGAGCGCGATATTTCGCCGGGTGCCGGGATGCTCGGTGAATTCACAAAAATCCAGTGAATATCGCTGAAATGCGGTCATTTGGAGTCGATTCCCCTCGCCTTTTGCTAGTGACTCCACCCGTTTGGTGATGGCCAAAGAATAGTTGCAGTCCCTCGCTGACTTGGCAAGGTTCCGGCTCTCTCGTTCAGCGAAAAAACCCTCACATTTTGGTTCAGGAAACATCGGGAGCCTGACTTCGGTTTCATCGTGATCCCTGCGTGCACAGGACTGCGTATGTCGAATGCAACGGGGCAGTCGCCCTTCATTCGAGGACATCCTCATGCGTCGTCACCTTTTAATCTGTTCTTTGCTGTTGGCCGCTGGTCCCGCCCTGGCCGTCGATGGCTTGGCCGATTCGACATTCGGCGTCTTCTCGTCGGGTCGCAACCTGATCGCCATTGACCAGGGTGGCCTCAACATCGATCAGTTGGCAAAAACCCTGGTCAGCGACAACGGCACGATCTTCCTGATCGGAACAAGTGGCACCAGCGGCACCGATTCCCACTTTTCGATTACCAAGGTATTGTCGAATGGACTAGTGGATTCGACGTTCGGCAACAACGGTACGGTGGTCGGGGCTGAATCGACCGCGATAGCGAAAAACGCCCGTTTCGATGCCAGCGGCAATATTCTCATTGCAGGCTCCGTCGACCCGAGCGGCACGGACAGGGACTTCCACCTTTGCCGCTACAACCAGCTGGGGCAGCCAGTGGCATTCAGCTTTCTCGGCACGCACTGCGCCAGCGTCTCTTTCAATATTGCAGGCGGTAACAAGAACGACGTTGCCAACGACCTTTTGATCGAACCATCCGGGAAGATCTTGCTCGTTGGAACCGCCGGCGTTTCCTCTGACTCGGACCGAGGAGCCATCGTGCGCTTCAAACCTGATGGTTCAAGAGACGGTCTCTTCGGAACAAGCGGAAAACGCGCCTATTCGTTCACTGCGAACAAGATCAACCGCATCAATGCGATCGCTCGCCAGAAGAGCGGAAAATACATTGTCGTGGGTGAGACCGGGGATGCCGCCAGCGCGGATGGTACGGGAGCCGTTTTTGCTCGGGTGACCCTCGCCGGCGACCTGGATACGGGATTTCAGGTTGGCGCTGGCTTCGTACAGTTCAACGTCAACGCTGGCAGCGCATTCAATCGCGACGAAGCCGCGACCGAAATCAATATTTTGCCCGATGGCAGCCTGCTGATGGGTGGCACTGCCGAGACCGGGACGAACAGTGCCCAGCACATGGCTTTCGTTTTCAAGCTGGCCGATGAAGACTCCGCGTCATTTGACACGAGTTTCGGGACAATCGGCCGCCTGAACATTGAAGACGGTTACAGCACGACTTTGAATGATCTGCTGGTGCAGAGCGATGGCAAGCTCGTATTGGTGACATCGAATCGCCCGACTTCCGCGAGTACATCCGTTATTGAAGTCATTCGCGCTCGGTCAACCGGCGCGCTCGACACACAAACGTTCGGCAATGCCGGCCGTAGCTACATCAGCTACAACCTGCCTGGTGCGCTTGATTACGGTATCAGTGGCGCATTTCAATTCGGCCATATTGTTGTCGGCGGCTATTCGCTGAACACATTGCCGGCCAATTTCGATATCACGATCGCCCGCTTGCAAAACGACCTGATCTTCGTCAACGGCGTCGACTGACCCACACTTTCTTGATTTGGCACGCGAACATCGTGCACGGCCATCGACCCAGGCATTATGATCGGGTCGATGGCCGACCTTTCTCCCGCAATCACCTCAGCCCTTTCCGATGCCGATGAGCCAGCCGGCCGCGAACGCCTGTTCTCGCTGGTTTACGAGGACATGGTGCGCATCGCCCGCGCTCAGCTGTCACGCAACCAGCGCGGCAATACGCTGGATACCCGCGCCCTGGTCAACGAGGCCTATCTGAAACTTGAGCGCGCAGGTTTCGACTACGAGAACCGCAAGCATTTTTACGCCACGGTGGCCTGCGCGATGCGTCAAGTCTCCATCGACTACGCGCGGTCGCGACTCGCCGAGCGGCGCGGTGGTGATGCGATCTTCGTTGATATCGATGACCTCGCCGATCATCCATTGCCAGTCGATGCTCAAGCCGAGCAGCTGATCGCGATCGATGCTGCGCTGACCAAACTGGCCGCACTCGATGAGCGCCTGGTCAAGGTGGTCGAACTGCGGTTTTTTGCAGGCCTTGAAGTCAGCGAAATTGCTGAGCTGCTCGGACTCTCCGAACCCACCATCAAACGCGACACGCGCGCGGCCAAGGCGTTTCTGCAGCGTGAACTGGGGCGCTCGACCGGGTAGTACTGGATCACGCTCAAGATGATCTCCCGGGTCACCGAATTGCGTACGCTATGGC
>JBDTCQ010000050.1:0-17192 GCA_039923515.1 Dokdonella sp. | reverse complement strand
GAATTCTCCGCACACCCGCGGATATGGATGCCGCCGCCATAGCCTCCTGAGCCAGCCACGCTAGCCGCGTCGTTGCCATAGATCGCGATGCCCACACCACGTATGGCTGTCTCGATATTGTTTGAATAGATGCCGCCACCGTTGAAGTAGGCCGAATTGAGAGTAATCAACGTGTTCGGGCCAATATCGAGTTCTGCAGCATTGCTGGTTGCGGCTGCGTTTATGCCGCCGCCATAGGCACCGGTATTCTGGGTGATCAGGGTGTCGGCGATATCTAGCAGTCCGTTGCCGATGTATTGGATGCCGCCACCGGCGCTACCGGTACTTGCCACGTCACCGTTCTTGATGGTCAGTTTGCGCAGCCGCACCGTGGAGCCGGTATTCCCGTTGATCGTGATCACGGAGGCCGCGGGTGCGCCGGCTCCATTCAGGATCGTGTAGACCGAGTCTTCCGTCACCGTCGTGCAATTGGCGAATCCGCCCGTGATCGTCAGATCCTGGCTGGTGGTGAAATTGATCGCCTGGGCGTTGTAGCTGGCGCTGCGGGTAAGCCGGATCGTATCCGCACCGGAATGAGCCTCCGCTGCGGCCAGTGCGCCGGCAATGCTGGTGTAGTTGCAGGTGTTGTCGCCTACCGTATAAATGTTGGCGCTGGCGGTCGACATCAGGCCTTGGGCAAGCAACGCGCAGCCAATGGCGATCCAGCCGAAGCGTGATGTCATGCAACGGTTCGAATCCCGCGTGTCCATGGGGTTGTTCTGACGCATGTTCATTCTCCAGTCGACAGCCTCGTGCTGCCCCTGGTTAAGAAGAACCCTGCTTCGCTCAAGATTTGGACATCTTGCGACAGACTTTTTTCTGAACGGCCAATAGCCGCTTCGACAATGGATGGATGCTTCCCTTGTCCATTGGTCCGATGACAGCCGGATCGGCGCTTGTTACGGTGCACTTATGAAGACCATCCCGAAACTCAGCTTTGGCGCGCTGGCCGCGCTCGCTCTCGCCGGTTGTGCGAGCCACCGTACCGCCTCGGAGAAACCGACCATGTCCGATGGACTCATCAGCGAGATCCGCGTCACCACGCATCAAGGTGATGACGATTTGCTCAGCGCAGGGCTGGGCTTGGCCGGGTTGCGCGGCTCGGCACCGGCGTTTGCCAATCCGGAATTGCCGACGTCGGCCGAGTTGCGCCGTCGCGCGATTTATTCGAGCTGGCGCGGCATAGCGGATCTTGGTCCGCTGGGCGGCTATGGCGAAATCTACGGCGCCGTGCCGCTGGTGACCGGTCGCGAATTCAGCGCATTCGCACGTTTGCCAAAGGCGAAATCGCCGCATCGCGTCCTTGTCCAGGTGCCCGATCTGTTTGATCGCGACAAGCGTTGCGTGATCGTGACCGCCTCGTCCGGCTCGCGCGGCGTTTACGGATCGATCTCGCTGGCCGGCGCCTGGGGTCTGCCGCATGGCTGTGCGGTGGCCTATACCGACAAGGGCACCGGCAGCGGCTATTTCGATGTCGCCAGCAATACCGGTGTTGCCATCGACGGCACGCGCGCAACGCGTGGCAGCACGCAGCTCGAGTTCGAGCCCGCCGATGGCGCAGTGATTGCAGGCCCGAATCAGGTGTTAGTCAAGCATGCGCATTCCGGCGACAACCCCGAGGCCGACTGGGGTCGCCATGTCATCCAGGCGGCGCGTTTTGCCTTGCAGGCGCTTGATCAGGCCTTCCCGGATCAAGCACCGTTCACGGCCGAGAACACGCGCATCATTGCCGCGGGACTTTCCAATGGTGGCGGTGCCGTGTTGCGCGCGGCCGAATCCGATGCGGGCCTGCTTGATGGTGTGGTCGCGATCGAGCCGAATATCTGGGCGGGCGAGGGTGGTCGTGCGTTGTACGATTATGCGACTGAGGCGATGGTACTGATGCCTTGCGCCCTGCTTGATCCGCGCTTCGACCAGACCCCGTTTGCCCGTGTCAATGGCGCGCCGCCGCCAGCCTGGGTCACCCGTTGTGAAACCCTGACGGATCAGCGCTGGCAGTCGAACGGTTCGACGCTGTCTCCTTCCGCGCAAGCGCTCGAAAGCCTGCATGCGACCGGTTGGACCGATGAAGCCCTGGCCAGCGCGGCGACATCGACCGCGCTCGATCTGTGGCGCGCGGTCACCGTGACCTATGCCGCAGCGTATGCGCGAACTGGTGTTGGCCCGATGCCTTGCGGTTTCGGCATCGCCGCCACCCATGCGGCGGGTGATGCCCGTTTGGCAACGCTCGCAGAACAATCAAACTGGTGGGCCGATGCGACCGGTATTCCGCCCGGTGCGGGAGTCGGCATCGTCGACAGCATGGCCACAGGCAAGGATGCATCATGGCCAGGTTCGGAGTGCGTGAGCCGGCTGTGGAGTGAGTCGAGCAAGCTTGCCTCGGCCTTGCATGCAGGGGCGGAGGAAACGAAAGCCACGTTGCCGCGAGCAGACCTGCCGATGATCATCGTGCATGGCAAGGCCGATGGCCTCGTTCCGATCGCTTTCAGCTCCGAGCCCTATGTGCGCTGGCTCGAGGCCAATGGACGCACTCCCGTATTCTGGAAAGTCGGCCACGCCCAGCATTTCGATGCCTTCCTTGCTTTTCCCGGATTCGGTGATGCGCATGTGCCGATGCTGCCGTTTGCCTATGCCGCACTCGACAAGCTGTGGGCGCATCTCATTACCGGTGAGCCAATGCCTGCAAGCCGTGACATTGCAACCACGCCCCGTGGCAACGGGCCACTCGGCGCAAATCAGCTCGGCGAATACTGAGCCCCACTGGTTCGCCGCCATCATGCCGGCCCCGGTATCATGGGCGGTCTGCGCCCAGGATCGGATCATTCGTGGTGATCCGATCCAAGGCCTACCCAATCTGCAACCGGAGCACGAGTCATGAGCGAACCGCTGGATGTTGGCCAATGGGCGAAGAACTGGGAAGCGCTGGCGCGCCAGGCCCAGGCTGCGATGAGCGGCAATACGGGTCAGACAGCCTGGTGGCCCGCGGCATCGCCAGGCGTTTCCTGGATCGAGAACATGGCCCAGGCCAATCCGTTTTCCGGCGGCAAGCAGCAGAGCGCGGCAACCGAGCATCTGCTTGCCGGGGCGCAGGGCTATCTGGGTTTGCTGCAGAGCCTTGCCAATGCCGCTGGCGGGCAGGCCGTGCCCACGTTTCCCAATCCTTTCGCCGGCGGCGGATTCGCGGGAGTTTTTCCGCAATCGGCGATGGCCAATCCGTTTGCGGCGGCGATGCGCGGCTTTGGCACACAGGGCGCGCGTGGCTTCGAGCAGATGATGGAGCAGTTCTCAGAGGTCGCCGGGCCGATGTTCGACAAGGCCAAGGATGCCCTGCACATGCCGGCATTCGGCCCGTTTCGTGAAAAGCAGGAAAATCGCCAGCACGCCGCGCAGGTCTTCATCGACTATCAGGAGCAGAGCGCGCGCTACGACCGCCTCATGCTCAAGGTTGGCGAGCAAAGTTTTGCGCGTTTCCAGCTCAAGCTCGCCGAACGCGAGGAGCCCGGGCGCCAAATTGAATCGGCACGCGGTCTCTATGACTTGTGGATCGATGCCGCCGAGGAAGCCTATGCCGAGATCGCCTTGTCCGAGGAGTTTCGCGAGGTCTATGCCGGCGTGGTCGATGCGCAGATGCGCGTACGCCAGCATGTGCAGGGCGAAATCGAGAAGTTCTGCGCCCAACTCGGCATGCCGACGCGCAGTGAGGTCAACAGCATCGGCGAACGCCTACAGGCCTTGCGCCGTGAGTTTCGCGAGGAGCGTGAACTGGCGCCTGAAACCGAAGCGCTGCAAGCGGAGATGGCAAAACTGCGCCGCGAATTGTCGGCATTGACGTCGGCTGGATCACGCAAGCCCGGTTCCGCACAACCGGCACCCGCATCGAAAGCGCCGAAACCGGCGGGAGTCGCGAAAGCGAAGCCGGCCAAAAAAGTATTGAAGTCGACAAAAGCCAGCGAAGCGGCGCGTGTCGAAGCTCCGGCCAGGGAGTCGACCAGCACAAGGAAGCCGAGGCGCAAGGCAGTCGCCAAAGCGCCTGCGCCGCGCCGCGAGAAACGCCGTCCATCAACAACGAAAAAAAGCGGCAAAGCCGCTGTCGCGGTGTCGAAAACTGCTAGGTCAGGGGATCGCACCACGGGCAAGTCGGCCAAATCGGGCAGTTTCGCCGCGAGCATTGCGCGGTTTGCGCGCAAGTCGAAAACCGCATCCGCAACGAGTCGCAGTTCGGGCACGAAGTCGAAGTCGACCAGGCAGGGAGGTAACAAGTGATGGGCCCGCTCAATATCGAACCGTTCAAGCTCTTTGAAGAGGCGCAGAAGTTCCAGAGGAAGATGACTGCTGGCATGCAGGTGCTGGGCAAGCTCGATGACGTTGAATTCGGCGTCACCGCCAAGGAGGAGGTCTATCGCGAAGACAAGCTCGTCGTCTATCGCTTCCGCGGCGATACCAAGCCAACCGCAAAGACACCCACCCTGATTGTTTACGCCCTCGTCAACCGGCCGTACATGGTTGATCTGCAGGAAGACAAATCCCTCGTGCGCAACCTGTTGGCGCAAGGTGAGGATGTCTATCTGATCGACTGGGGCTATCCAGATCTGGCCGACCGCTGGCTGACCCTGGATGACTACATCAACGGCTATATCCGACGCAGTGTCGATGCGGTGGCGAAGAACGCCGGCGTGAAGAAGATCAACGTGCTTGGCATCTGCCAGGGCGGTGCGTTCTCACTGTGCTTCAGCGCGATCTACCCGGACAAGGTCAAGAACCTGATCACGATGGTGACGCCGGTCGATTTCCACACGCCGGACAATATGCTCTCGAACTGGACGCGCAATCTCGATGCCGACCTGTTCGTCAATACGCTGGGCAACGTGCCGGCCGACCTGATGAACTGGTGCTACCTGATGCTCAAACCCATGCGACTGTTGCAGCAGAAGTATGTCGGCATGGTCGACATCCTCGACAACAAGCTTGAGCTGGAAAATTTCCTGCGCATGGAGAAATGGATCTTCGATTCACCGGATCAAGCCGGTGAGGCATTCCGCCAGTTCATGCGTGATTTCTACCAGGGCAACAAGCTGATCAAGGGTGGCCTCAAGCTCGGCAAGCACGAGGTCGACCTGAAGAACATCACCATGCCGGTGCTGAACATCTTTGCGGAGCAGGATCATCTGGTCCCGCCCGATTCCTCGCGTGCGATGAAGGATGTCGTCGGCAGCAAGGATTACACCCAGATAGCCTTCAAGGGCGGCCACATCGGCATCTACGTTTCATCCCGCGCGCAACGTGAAGTGCCACCGGCCATCCACGACTGGCTGCGTGCGCGGGCCTGAGTCGAAACCTCTGCAGGCCACCCGTTTACGGGTGAGGCTCGTGCCCGGATAGGCGAAAGTCATCGCGCCTGAAGGCGCTTCCTACGGGAGCGCCGCTGGGCATCTTGACTGGCGTGGTGGCTGTTGTAGGAAACCCGTTTACGGGTGATGCTTCGGCGACCCCGCCTGAGTGCTCCTGCATTGCAGGCATACATGCCGTCCATGGCAATAGGCATCCGGTATGAAGGCGTTTCCTGCAGGAGCGATAGGGCGGCGCGTTAGAATGCCGCAACTTTTTCGCCGGCCGGTCACGCAATGAACGAAGTCCTGTTTCATATCCACAACATCGGCGTGACGCCGTGGAAGCTGGTGGGCTACCTCGGTGTCCTGCTTTTCACCAGCCGTTGGTTCGTGCAGATGTATGCGACGCGCAAGCTCAAACGCGTGCATATGCCGCGGGCGTTCTGGTGGTTGTCAGTCTTCGGCAGCGTGCTACTGCTCAGCTATTTCACCTTTGGCAAGAACGATTCCGTCGGTATTCTGGCGAACGCATTCCCGGCCTTTGTCTCGGTCTACAACCTATTCGTCGACTACCGTCATCGACGCGAGATCGCCGTAAACTGAGTTGGTGAGATCTGTTCAGGTTCGTGCCAGAATCTGCCGGTCAGGCATTCGCCTGGCAACCACCTCGGGGAGAGGCAGGCATGGAAAATCGTAGCAGTGCACCGGTGATGTCGCTGGGCGACTGGATCATCACCTTCATCATTCTCGCGATTCCGCTGGTCAACATCGTCATGCTGTTTGTGTGGGCATTTTCGAGCACCACGAACCCGAACAAATCCAATTTCTGCAAGGCCTATCTGATCCTCGCCTTGGTTGGAATCATCCTGTTCTTCGTTTTCGGCGGCATGGCCATGATGACAGCCATGCAACACGCAGGCTCAGGCGGAATGTAGCTTCAGCGCGCCTGTCGAATTCGGCAGGCGAGTTTCTTGTTCGACACGTGATCACTCCGGATCGTAATCGAGGTTCGGTGCCAGCCAGCGCTCGGCTTGCAGCAAGGTCCAGCCCTTGCGCTCGGCATAGTCGAGCACCTGCTCGCGGCTGATCTTGCCGACCACGAAATACTGGCTCTTCGGATGGGAGAAATACCAACCGGAGACGGCAGCGGTCGGCACCATGGCGAAGTTTTCCGTGATCGTGATGCCGGCTTTGGCGGTGGCGTCGAGGATGCGGAACAAGGTCGCCTTTTCGGTGTGGTCCGGGCAGGCCGGATAGCCGGGGGCAGGGCGGATGCCACGATACTTCTCGGCGATCAACTCCCCATTGTCGAGGCTTTCATCCTGGGCATAGCCCCAAAAGTCGCGGCGCACGCGCTGATGCAGGCATTCGGCGAAGGCTTCAGCGAGTCGATCCGCCAGAGCCTTGAGCAGGATTGCCGAATAGTCGTCGTAGTCTTTCTGGAAGCGCTCGATATGCGCGTCGATGCCAATGCCGGCGGTGACGGCGAATGCGCCCACCCAGTCATCGACGCCTGATTCTTTCGGCGCGATGAAATCGGCCAGGCAGAAGTCCGGGCGTTCAACAGGCTTGTCCACTTGCTGGCGCAGGCAATGCAATTGCGTGAGGACGGAGCCATCGGCATTGAATACCTCGATGTCTTCGCCGTTGCTATTGGCTTTCCACAGGCCAATCACGCCATTTGCAGACAGCCATTTTTCCTGGATGATCTGAGTGAGCATGGTTTGCGCATCATGGAACAGCTCGGTGGCCTGCGGCCCGACCACCGCGTCGGTGAGGATGGCGGGATAGCGTCCGGCCAATTCCCAGGCGTTGAAGAACGGCGACCAGTCGATAAAGGGAACAATCTCTTCGAGTGGAAAGTCCTCGAACACACTGATCCCAGGTTTGTTCGGTGCGGGTGGCTGGTAGTTGGCCCAGTCGCCGTCGAAGCGTTGCGCGCGCGCCTTCTCAAATGAAACCAGCCGTTTGCCATTGCCGCGATCCTTGTGCCGCTCGCGGATATCAGCGTACTCGGCGCGGATCTTGTCCATGAAGGCATCGACCAGTTCCTTGCTGATTAGGGACTGGGCAACGCCGACCGCACGTGAGGCATCTTTCACCCACACCGTAGGCGCTTTGTAATGCGGGTCGATCTTCAAGGCCGTGTGGGCGCGCGACGTGGTCGCGCCACCGATGAGCAAGGGCAGATGGAAATCCTGACGCTGCATCTCACGCGCCACATGTGCCATTTCTTCGAGTGACGGCGTGATCAGGCCGGAGAGGCCAATCATGTCGGCGTTTTCCGCGCGCGCTGTATCCAGGATTTTTTGCGCCGACACCATCACGCCGAGGTCGATCACCTCGAAGTTGTTGCATCGCAGAACCACGCCGACGATGTTCTTGCCGATATCGTGTACGTCGCCCTTGACCGTGGCCATGACGATCTTGCCATTGGACTTGCCGACATCACCGGTGCGCAGCTTCTCTTCCTCGATGAAGGGCAGCAGCCAAGCCACCGCTTTCTTCATCACGCGCGCCGACTTGACCACCTGAGGCAGGAACATCTTGCCGGCACCGAACAGGTCGCCCACGATGTTCATGCCGTCCATCAACGGCCCTTCGATGACATCAAGCGGTCGCGTCGATTGTTTCCGTGCCTCCTCGGCATCGACTTCGGCATAACTGTCGATGCCATGCACCAGCGCATGCGCAAGACGCTTGGCAACGGGCAGGGAGCGCCATTCATCCTTTGCATTTTCAGCGCCAGGTTCCGCTTTCCCCTTTTTGTAGGTTGCAGCAAATTCAAGCAGGCGTTCGGTCGCATCGGCACGCCGGTTGAGGACGATATCCTCGACGCGTTCGCGCAGCTCCGGATCGAGTTCATCGACGATCGGCAAGGCACCCGCATTGACGATGCCCATGTCCATGCCGGCACGGATCGCGTGGTAAAGGAATACGGCGTGGATCGCCGCACGCACTGGCTCGTTGCCACGGAAGGAGAACGACACATTCGAGACGCCGCCCGAAATATGGCAGTGCGGCAAAGTCTGGCGGATGATCCGGGTCGCCTCGATGAAATCGACCGCGTAGTTGTTGTGCTCCTCGATGCCGGTGGCAATGGCAAAGATGTTCGGATCGAAGATGATGTCTTGGGGTGGAAAATCGAGTTTCTCGGTGAGCGTCCGATAGGCGCGCGTGCAGATCGCAACCTTGCGCTCGCAGGTGTCGGCCTGACCTTCCTCGTCAAAGGCCATGACCACGGCTGCGGCGCCATAACTCATGACCTTGCGAGCTTGTTCGAGGAATTGTTCCTCGCCTTCCTTGAGCGAGATCGAGTTGACCACCCCCTTGCCTTGCAGACACTTGAGGCCGGCTTCGATCACCGTCCATTTCGACGAATCGACCATGACCGGAATACGCGCGATATCCGGTTCCGAGGCGATCAAGTTCAGGAAGCGAACCATCGCCGCTTCCGAATCAATCAGGCCCTCGTCCATGTTGACGTCGAGGATCTGCGCACCGTTCTCGACCTGCTGACGGGCGACTTCGACGGCCTCCTCGAAGCGGCCTTCCTTGACCATCTTGCGGAACTGCGCGCTGCCGGTGACATTGGTACGCTCGCCGACATTGATGAAATTGAGTTCGGGCGTGATGACCAGCGGCTCAAGTCCGGACAACACGGTATGACGCGGACGAAGGGTCATGCCGCTTGCTCCTGCGCGAATCCGGGCCGTTGCCGTGGCGGCACTCCGCGCACTGCATCGGCAATTGCCTTGATGTGGGCTGGCGTGGTTCCGCAGCAACCGCCGACCAGGTTGAGCAGTCCAGATGTGGCGAACTCGTGCAAGGTGGCCGCCATCTCTTCGGGAGTCTCGTCGTATTCGCCAAATGCATTCGGCAGGCCCGCATTGGGATGCGCGCTGACAAAACTGTGGCTGATCCGCGACAGTGTTTCCACATGTTCGCGCATGTCACTGGCACCCAGCGCGCAATTGAGCCCGAACGACAGCGGCCGGCTGTGTGCGAGTGAAGCGTGGAAGGCTTCGGCCGTCTGCCCGGAAAGCGTGCGTCCGGAGCGATCGGTGATCGTGCCCGAGATCATGATGGGCAGACGTCCGCCGCGCTGCTCGAACACTTCGCCGATTGCGTACAGGGCGGCCTTTGCATTGAGCGTGTCGAAAATTGTCTCGACCATGATCGTGTCGGCGCCGCCGTCGATCAGTCCTTCCACCGCCTCGCGATAGGTGCCGCGCAGCTCGTCGAAATTCGTGTTGCGGAAACCGGGATCGTTGACATCCGGGCTGATCGAGGCGGTGCGGCTGGTCGGGCCCAGCACGCCGATGACGAAACGCGGCTGTGTCGGATCTTTCGCGGTGAAGCTGTCGCAACACGCGCGAGCGACGCGGGCGCCTTCGCGATTGAGTTCGAAGACGATGTGCTGCAGGTGGTAGTCGGCCTGGCTGATCGAGGTGGCGTTGAAGGTATTGGTTTCAACCAGATCCGCGCCGGCTTCGAGATAGGCGTTGTGGACCGAGGCGATCACCTCGGGCCGGGTCAACAGGAGCAGATCATTGTTGCCTTTGAGATCATGCCCGCAGCCATCGCCATGCGCATGGGTCGAATCAAAACCATCGACGAAGCGCTGGCCACGATAGTCGGCCTCTTGCAAATGATGGCTCTGGATCATCGTGCCCATCGCGCCATCAATGACGAGGATGCGCTTGGCCAGCGCCTGCTCAAGTGCCTGCACGCGATCGGCATGCAGCCAGGGAATTTGTCGGTTCATGATTTGCGTGCCAGCAGGGAGATGACTTCAAAATGCGGGGCCTTGACCTCGCGGGTGATGCGCTTACACGAGAGCACTTCAAGTCCGGCCTGACTCGCAAAGCCACCCAGTTCGGCGGGTGTGAAGCCGAGATTGCGATGATCGAACGGTTCGACTGCGGTGCGGTGCGCGTGCTTGCCGAGCGTTGCCGCCAGCAGGTGACCGCCCTTGGCAAGCACGCGCGCGGCTTCGCGGACGACTTTTGCCGGCTGCTCGCTGTAGGTCAGTGCGTGCATGAGCAGAATCAGGTCAAAGCGCTTGCGGCCGAAATCCAGCGCGTGCATGTCGCCGCTGACCACCTCGACATTGGCAAAGGACTTCAGGCGTTCCTGGGCGGCGGCCACTACACGCGGACTCGCGTCGATGCAGACGATTGACCGTGCGCGTGGTGCCAGCAATTCGGCAAGCACGCCATCGCCCGAGGCGATATCGAGCACGTCACCGGGATCGACCAGTTGGGTCATCGCGCGGGCGAGGGTTTCCCAGGTTCGCCCGGGCGAGTAATGGCGTTCCATGTCACCCGCCACGGTATCGGCCCAGCCTTCGGCACGTGCACGTTTGGCCAGGATGCCGGGCAGGCGGCGCTCGTCCTCGGACAACAAGGCGTCATCCACCGCCTCCTTCAAGGCATGCAGAAAGGCATTTTCCTTCGGCGCGAGTTCCCCGTTGAAGCGGTAGTAGGACGAAACGCCGGCGCGCCGATCACGCACGAGGTCGGCTTCCTTGAGCTTGGCCAGATGCGTCGATACGCGCGGCTGGGCCAGGCGCAGGATTGCCGACAGCTCGGCCACGGTCAGTTCCTCGCGTTCCAGCAAGGCCAGCAGACGGACGCGGGTGGGATCGGAAAGCAGGCGCAGCAGGGACGATGTGGCAGTCAGATCCACAAAATATCCTTTCATCTTGATTGAAGGATGGATGCGCAATGTAGCGGTCGGCATGGAAGCCGTCAACGCAAACAGATGGCCGTTTGCGAAGTGGGCAGCGCACTTGCTCGCGATATCGGGGTAGAAATCGCTATGCTTTGAGGTGTCCTTTCCGCTATGTAGATCAATGCGATTCCTCTCTGTCTATCCGACCGCCACCGGCTTGCTCGCTTTCATTCTTGGCCTTGGCAGTGCATCACAGGCTGCAGCGGTCGATGCCGATGCCTTGGCTCGCTATCGGACCGCGTCTGCCGAACCGGTGGCCTATCGCGCGATCGAAACCGCAGGCCGACGTGATGGCGAATTGTTGCCCTTGATCGTGTTCATGCATGGAAGCGGTCAGGACGGCACCGACAACGAGAGCCAGCTGCAGGGGCACGCCAACGGCGCCCTGGAACTCGTTGATTCGGCCGAGTCGGGAGGCATACCGCTGGTCTTCGTGGCACCTCAGACGGATGACGAATATTGGTCTCCTGCCTCGATTGCTGAGGTCGTCGAGGATGCGCTGCGCCGGTTTCCGGTCGATCCGCGCCGGATCGTGCTGACCGGACTTTCCGATGGAGCGACCGGTGTCTGGGCCACGCTCAAGGCTTACCCGCGCTGTTTCGCGGCGGGCGTGCCCATGTCGGGCATGACCGAACTGGCCGGCCTCGCCTCGATCCGAGACGTCCCGCAATGGATCTTCCATGGCGCCAAAGACAACGATACGGATGTCGAAACTGGCTATGGCGGTGCCATGGTCGGCTCGCGTGCAGTGGTGCGCGCCTTGCGTGCGATGGGCGGCCATCCGCACTACACGGAATACGCCAATGAAATGCATGTGATCTGGCCGCGCGCTTATGCCGATGATGGCCTGTTGTTGTGGATCCTGCAGCGCAGGTTGAATCACGCTCCGTGCAACTTCTCTTCTGTCGACCGGCGCAATTGAGTATTCGCTCACTGGGCGTGATGCCGCCGCATCGGCCTTGCTGCGGTGAGGGCAGCCACGATTGCAGCGCACATGCCCGATCAGCACTTGGAGCTGGCGAGGATTGGCTTTAGGGTAGTCGGCCCCTTGATGCGTGAGAGCTGCCTTGAACGACCGTTGCCCAACCCCGCTTGTACGGCGTGCCGCTCCACTGGCCGTCGCCGTGATCGCCATCCTGCTTGGCGCCTGCTCGCCATCGACTCCCGAGCCAGCCGCCGACTCTTCGAGCGCCGTGACAGCCGCGCCTGCGCCAGCACCAACGCCGGCCAAATCCGTCCTCGGCGATTTTGGATTCGATGCCACCGGCATGGATCGCAGCATCCAGCCCGGCGATGATTTCTACGATTACGCCAATGGCAACTGGGTCCGCAATACGGAAATTCCGGCGGATCGTTCGAGCTACAGCAATTTTGCGACTCTGGCCGAACAAGCGCAGAAGGACACCCGGAAGATTCTCGAATCGGCGGCGGCGGATCCTGCTGCTGACAGCGACCGCCGAAAGATTGGCGACTACTACACGGCCTTCATGGACGAAGCCGGCATCGAGGCCAAAGGCATCATGCCTGTTCAGTCCGAACTCGACGCGATCGCCGCGCTGGCCGACAAGCAGGCATTGTCTCGCGCCTTCGGTGAGTCGTTGCGTGCCGATGTGGATCTGCTGAATGCGACCGATCACTACACCGATCGACTTTTTGGCGTGTGGATCAGCGCCAACCTGCTGAAACCGGATCAGTACGTGCCCTATGTCGTCCAGGGTGGCCTCGGCATGCCGGATAGGGATTTCTATCTCGAAGGCGGACGCATGGAGGATCTGCGCAAGCAGTACGAAACGCATATCGCCAAGGGGTTCGAGCTGGCCGGTATCGCCGATGGCAAGATCAAGGCAGCAAAGATTCTTGCTCTCGAAACCGCGATCGCGAAGGTGCACGCGACGGCGCTCGAGACCGATGATGTCGAGAAGGGTGCAAACACCTGGACGCAGGCAGATTTCGCAGCCAAGGCACCCGGTATCGATTGGGCCGGATTCTTCGATGCAGCTGGACTCTCCGCGCAAGCCGAATTCATCGTCTGGCAACCGAAGGCGGTGACCGGAATGGCGTCGATAGTCGGCAAACAGTCGCTGGCCGATTGGAAGGACTATCTCGCTTTCCATGCCATCGAGCGTGCTTCGCCGTACCTGTCCAAGCCTTTCGTCGATGAGAATTTTGCTTTCAACGGCAAGGCCATGTCGGGCACACCCGAACTGCGTGAGCGCTGGAAGCGCGCGGTAGGCGAAGCCGATGACGCGCTCGGCGAAGCAATTGGAAAGATTTATGTGGAGGCGCATTTCTCGGCCGAGACCAAAGCTCGCGCCAATGTGATGGTGACCAACCTGATCACTGCCTTCGGCCATCGCATCGATGCCGCCGAATGGATGACACCAGCAACCAAGACGCGCGCCAAGTCCAAGCTGAGCGGGCTCAAGGTCAGCATGGGTTATCCCGATAGCTGGCGCGATTATTCCGCGCTAGAAGTACGCCGCGATGATGCCCTCGGCAATGCGCAACGTGCTGGCTTGTTCGAGTACCAGCGCAACCTGGCCAAGCTCGGCCAGCCGATTGATCGCAGCGAGTGGTTCATGCTGCCGCAGACCGTCAACGCGCTGAACATCCCGCTGGAAAATCGCCTGATCTTCCCGGCGGCCATCCTGCAGGCGCCGTTCTTTGATGGCGCTGCCGATGATGCAATCAACTACGGCGGCATTGGCGGCGTGATCGGCCACGAGATCAGCCACAGCTTCGACAACAACGGGGCCTTGTTTGACGAGACCGGCAAGCTTGAGAATTGGTGGACAAATGAAGATTTCGCTCGTTTCGAAGCGGCTGGGGCGGCGTTGGCCGCGCAGTTCGACCAGTACAAGCCGTTCCCGGATCTGTCAGTCAACGGCAAGCTGACTCTGGGCGAGAACATCGCCGATGTGGCCGGGCTGGCGACGGCATACGATGCCTACAAACTTGCCCATGCCGATCATCCGGCTGAGACGCTGGACGGCTTCACCCCCGATCAACGCGTGTTCCTTGGCTGGGCCCAGGTCTGGCGCAGCAAGTTCCGCGAACAGGCTTTGCGCAATACCGTGCTGACCAATGGCCACGCACCCGGCCAATACCGCGCCCAGACCGTGCGCAACATCGATGGCTGGTATCCGGCTTTTGATGTGAAAGATGGGCAGGCTTTGTATCTGGCCCCGGACCAGCGCGTGAAGATCTGGTAACGCATCGGAAAGGGGCCGCGTTGGCGGCCCCTTATCCGGCAAGCGCCACACTAGGTTTGGCGATCTTCGTCGACGAAAGGGTCGTTCAGCGCGGCTAGCCGTTTGCGCATCTGCCAGCGCAGGAGCAGCCAGCTCGTCAGCGCTTGCAGCGCAACTGTTGCAACAGACAGATACCAGACGTGCTCAAGGCGAAAGCCGGGTCGGTGTGACAGCCACAGCGCGAGGGCGGCGAAGGTGAGCAGGCGCGTCGCCGTGCTGGCCAGCGCGGGCCAGGTGTTGCCCAGTGCCTGGAACATGCCCGAGCAGCTGAAGATGATGCCTTGGGCAACAAAGTTGAGCGAGATGATTTGCAGGAACACGGCACCGACCGCAATCACTTCGGCCTCGCTGGTGAATCGTGAAATGAACCAGGCCGGGTTCCATTGGCAGAGCAGGGTCAGCGCCAGCATGACCACACTGCTCATGATCACCGCGGTGCGGAATGTCTCACGCACGCGCTCGGGTTTGCGTGCGCCGAAATTCTGGCCGGCCACGGCCGGCGTCGAGAACGCGATCGCCATTGCCGGCAGGAAGATCGCCTGCATCACGCGCCCGCCGACCCCGAATCCAGCCTGGGCCGCCGCGCCAAAATCGCGGATCACGCTGTAGATCACGGCCATGAACACGAACATCAGGGCGAACTCGCCACCCGCCGGGAAGCCGATCGCGAGCATGCGCTTCCAGGTGTGCAGGCGCGGCTGCCAGTGATCGGGATGGAAGCCGACATATTTCTCCATGCGCGTGAAATACACCGCCATCATGATGACGCCCGCACCGACCGAGATCGAACTGGCCAGACCCGCGCCGGCGACGCCGAGCGGATGGCCGGTGCCCCAGCCGGCGATCAGGATTGGCGCAAGAACAATATTGAGCAGCAGGGTCAGCACCTGCACAATCATCGTCGGCTTGACGATGCCGGTGCCGCGCAAGGCCGAGCCCATTGCGATCAAGGCAAATTGCAGGGCGAGTCCTGGGATATAGAAATACAGGTAAGTAATTCCAGCAGAAACGGTTTCGGCATCTGCACCGACCGATTGCAGATAGCGGGCGCCAAGCGTGTAACCGCCCAGCAGAGTCAGCGCGGCACACAGCGCGGAAAGAACGATCGATTGGTTGAATATAAGATTCGCGTCAGGCTGGTCCTTGCGCCCGACCGCGTGTGAAATCAGGGCAACGGTGCCGACGCCGAGCATCTGGGTCAGGCCGAGCACGATGTACATGACCGTGCCGCCCAGGCTGACCCCGGCAATCGCCGCATCGCCGAGTTGGGCGACAAAGTACAGGTCGACGAGGAAATACAGGGTCTGGATCAGCATGCCGATAGCCATCGGCGCGGCCATCTCGGCGATATGGCGGGCAATCGGGCCCTCGGTCAAATCTTTCATGATTACTCTTGCCTGTTCGGGCGATGTTTGCCGGGCGGGGGCGAACGGCGGATGGCATTCTGATGCAGATTTTGTCGCTTGGCGATTGTCGATTCTGCGAATCGTCCCCAAATTGGACATGGACTGACGCGCCGCGACAAACCGGCAATCCGGACCGCGTGGCGCTATGCTCGTCGCTCGTGCTGAGACAATCATCGAGGAGGCAATCATGGCAACCGGATGGGCCGGCGATGGTGCCGTGCAGGATCAGATCGATGCCACGATCAAGGATGGCATCCAGCGTGCGCGCACCCAGTTGCGAAAAGGGCCGGGGCTTGCGCGCTGCGAGGAGTGCGAGGCGAAGATTCCGCTCGCGCGGCGCAAGGCCGTGCCGGGCGTGCGCCTGTGCGTGACCTGCCAGGAGGTACTCGATCGCGATGCGCGAACCAGCGCAGGCTACAACCGCCGAGGCAGCAAGGACAGCCAGTTGCGCTGAGTGGCAAACGGGCTGCAATGCCTGTCTGCGCAACGGAAAACGGCGACCGGATTGCTCCGGTCGCCGCTGATGCAGCTCTCGCCCGATTGAAGGCCGGGCGATTGGTCAGGGCGTGTAACTGGTTGTCAGACTCACTCCGGAGAATGCGGCGTAGGCGCGGATCTTCACGTAATAGGTGCCTGCGGTCGGAGTAGCAAATGAACAGGTTTCACTATTGCCGGCGTTGTAAGGGCGGCAGGTGTAGCTGGACGTTGTCGGCGCCGAGCCCAGTCGCACATAGAGATCGGCGTCACCGGTGCCGCCCGAGATCGAGAAGCTCAGGTTGCTGGCGCCGGCAGGAACTACCAGCGTATAGGTCGATGTCCAGTTGCTCTTTGTTGCAGACAACCCGCTGATCGTTGTGCCGTTGCAGAGCACCGTTCCCGATGGCGTGCAGCCGCCCGGAGCCGAAACGGTCACTGACTTTGTCGCCGCGTTCGTTGCGCCGCCATTGTCGGTCACGGTCAGCGTGACGCTGTAGGTGCCGGCGGACGCATACGCGTGGCTCGGATTAGTCGAAGTCGCCGAGCCGCCATCACCGAAATTCCACGAGCGCGAGGCGATCGTGCCATCACTGTCGGTCGATGTATCGGTGAAGCTCGCAGTCAACGCGCTGCTGGTGAAGCTGAAGTTCGCGGTCGGTGCGTTGTTGCTCGTGGTCGAATAGCTGCCGGTCAGGGACAGGCCCGAGAACGTCGAATAAGCCTTGACGCGCACGTAGTAGGTGCCGACCTGGGCCGGGTTGACCGGGCAGGATTCCGAGTTGCCGCTGACGTAGGGGCGGCAGTCGTACGTCGAATCGGTCGGCACACTGCCGAACTTCACGTACATGTCGGCATCACCGCTGCCGCCGGACATCACGAAGCTCAATCCCGACGCACCGGAAGGAACGTTCATGGTGTAGTTGATGGCGTTGCCGGCCGTTGCGGCCAAACCGCTG
>JBDTCQ010000049.1:0-5098 GCA_039923515.1 Dokdonella sp. | reverse complement strand
CGCCTCATCCTGACCGACCACGCGCTCGTGCAGCGAATCCTCCATGCGCAGGAGCTTGTCGCGCTCGCCCTCGAGCATCTTCGACACGGGGATACCGGTCCAGCGCGCAACGACTTCGGCAATCTCCTCCGCGGTGACCTTGTCCTGCAGCAACTGGAAGCCTTGTTGCTCGGTTTCCTGCGCAACCGCGAGCTGTTTCTCAAGCTGCGGGATCCGACCGTACTGGATCTCTGAAACCTTGGCGAAATCCTGGGCGCGCATGGCCGAATCCATTTCCTGGCGTGCCTGTTCGATCGACTCCTTGATCTTGGTTGTGCCGGTGACGGCCGCCTTTTCGGCCTTCCATATTTCATTGAGGTCCGAAAACTCGCGCTCTAGCACCTCAATCTCGGCTTCGAGATCGGCCAGTCGCTGCTTTGATTCCGCATCTTTCTCTTTCTTCAGCGCCTCGCGCTGGATCTTGAGCTGGATCAAGCGGCGTTCCTTGCGATCAAGCTCCTCCGGCTTGGAATCGATCTCCATGCGAATGCGTGACGCGGCCTCGTCCATCAGGTCGATGGCCTTGTCCGGCAACTGGCGATCCGCGATATAGCGATGCGAAAGCGTCGCCGCAGCGACAATCGCCGGGTCGGTGATCTCGACGCCATGGTGCACGGCATAGCGCTCCTTCAATCCACGCAAAATCGCGATCGTGTCCTCGACACTGGGCTCGCCGACAAAGACCTTCTGGAAGCGACGCTCAAGCGCGGCATCCTTCTCGATGTACTTGCGGTATTCATCAAGCGTGGTTGCCCCGACACAATGCAGTTCGCCGCGCGCGAGCGCCGGTTTGAGCATGTTGCCGGCGTCCATCGAACCCTCGCCTTTGCCAGCACCGACAACCGTATGCAGCTCGTCGATGAACAGGATCACCTGCCCTTCCTGTTTGGACAGGTCGTTGAGCACACCCTTGAGGCGCTCTTCGAACTCGCCGCGGAATTTCGCGCCCGCGATCAGCGCGCCCATGTCGAGTGAAAGCACGCGCTTGCCGCGCAGGCCTTCGGGTACTTCGTCGTGAATGATGCGCTGAGCCAGGCCTTCTACGATCGCGGTCTTGCCGACGCCGGGCTCGCCAATCAGGACTGGATTGTTTTTCGTGCGCCGCTGCAGCACCTGGATGACGCGGCGAATTTCCTCGTCACGGCCGATGACCGGATCAAGCTTGCCCGAAGCTGCACGAGCGGTCAGATCGATGCAGTATTTCTCCAGCGCCTGGCGGTTTTCCTCGGCGTTCGCGTCGACGACTTTCTCGCCCCCGCGCATTGCTTCGATCGCCGCCTCGAGTGCGGCCGCATTGCCGCCGGTTGCCTTGAGGGCAGCGCCAACCTCCCCTTTGTCATCCAGTGCAGCGAGCACAAACAGCTCGCTGGCGATGAACTGATCGCCGCGCTTCTGGGCGAGCTTGTCGGTCAGGTTGAACAGGCGATTGAGATCGTTGCCGACGCCGATGTTGCCTTCCTGCCCAGCCACTCTCGGCAGACGGTCGAGGATCTGGCCGAGGCGCGTTCGCAGAGCAGCCACATTGATGCCAGCCTGGGCCAGCATCGGCTGGGTCGAACCGCCTTGCTGGTCAAGCAGGGCAGCCAGGACATGCGCGGGTTCAAGCATGTTGTGGTCACGCCCGACAGCAAGGCTCTGGGCATCAGCCAGCGCCTGCTGGAAGCGTGAGGTCAATTTGTCCATGCGCATGGATGAGTACCTTCAACGGGAGCGGCAAGGCCGCCGATGCGCAGGATGTGGTGCTTTCAGCGGGTGGAATCAAGCGGGTTCGACTTGACCGGAATCAAGTGAATGTTGAATTGGCGCGCAGTCGAATGGGGGAGCGACAAGCCGCTGTCGAACTGGCCCGTGAAGTGGAGGAATCGCGGCCAGGAATACCGGTCAGGTCTTCTCGGCGCTCGCGGCGCGCGTGCCGAGCGGCGTTGCCGCTGACAGCGTGATGCGGAAGCAGGCACCGCCACCGGCAACCGGCACGTACTCGAGTGTGGCCTGACTCGACTCGCACATTTGCCGGGCCAGATAGAGGCCGAGCCCCGTACCATATTCGCTGGTGGTGAAGAAGGGATCGAAGATCTGCGCCGCAACCTTGGCCGGAATGCCGGGACCGCGGTCGACAATCTCAAGCACGGGCGGGCCCTTGTCGGTGACCATGCGCGCGACCACGACGACGCGCGCAACCGCACCGGGTTCGCGACCATAGCGGATCGCATTCTGCACCAGGTTCCAGACCACCTGCTGCAAATGCTGCGGATCGACCATGGCTTCGATCTGGCGATTCTGCGTGATCGCACGCAGATGATCCTGGCCGAGATCGTTGCTTTGCTTGTAGTCCTCGACGAAGGCCAGTGCCCAGGCATTCAAGTCGATACTCTCCGGTCGTGAGCGTTCCCGGCGCGAAAGCTGGAGAATATTCTCGATGACTTCGTTGGCGCGCGTGCAGTGGTTGTTGACGATCTCGACGAGGCGACGATCCTCATCCTCCATCGTCTCCGATTCGGCCAGGAGTTGCGCCGAATAGCGGATCGCCGCAAGTGGATTGCGGATCTCGTGCGCAATCGAGGCGGACAGGCGACCCAGCGAGGCCAGGGTCATCTCCTCGGCACGCCGCGAGAGCAGCGAGGTGTCATCGAGGAAGATCAGGATATGCGTGTCGTCGTTCGGCGCCATGCGCGAAAAGCGCGGAATCACCTCGGGCACATCGGCCGCCAGGGCAACCGGATTCTGATCAATGCGCCCGGAGTGTCGCCAGTGATAGAGCCGCCTGGAGAGTTCCGCGGCAACCTGGCCCAGGTCGCGCTGATTGGGCGAGGGATTGCCGATGAGGTGCCATGCCGACTCGTTGATGCGCAGGATGTGATTGGCGTCATCGACCAGCAGCACGCCGGTTTTCATGCGCTGGATGATCAGATCGTTGACTTGCTCAAGGTTGAGCAGGTCGACACCGCGCTGCTCGGCCAGCGCCTCGGTCTCGCGCATCTGCCGGCCCAGATAGGCGCACAGCGCGGCGACCGCGAAATAGGCGAGACCGAAAAGGCTCGCTTCGACAATGCTGCGATCGCTCGTAATTCCATAGAGCAAGGCAATAAGAGGCGGCATCACCACGCCGATCGCGGCAAGCGCGGCCAGAATGACCGATTGGCGGAACGGCAGAAGCAGGGCGGCAACACCGACATTGACCATCAGCATCATCGGGATTGAGCTGTGGCCGCCGCGGATGGAAAACAGGACGATCGATGCCGCCACCGCATCAATGGTCAGCGCGATACTGATGCTCGCGCTGAGGTATTGACGCATGCGGTCAGTCAATGCAACCAGCAGCAAAGCAACCAGGCAGTAGCTGACGCCCACGACCCGGCCGAGTCCGGAATGACTGACGCTGATCCAGTCTCCGGCCATCGGGCTGAAAATCAGACCGAGATAGACGGCCGACTCAAGCAGGCGATAGAGGTTGAAGAAATAAAGCTCACGCCGGGTAATGTCCCCGGCCGGATCATTCGCGCGTCGCCCGTGTCGATCAACCAAGATCTTTCCTCCGATTCACCCCGGAGCCCGTCTTTTTGCGGGCGACTGTGGGGTTGCGCTGTGACTGTACTTCAGAGTCGCCTGGACAAGCCATGCCTTCGGATTGACCGGAGGTCACGGACGCCCCCCGGCAAGGTCGATACGCAAGCCATCGACCGCCCGCATGCTGCATGGCAGCTTGGTCGTGCCCCTTGAAAGAGCGAAGAAAAGCCCGGTGCAAGCACCCTCGCGGGGGCGGTTTTTTGCATTCGCAGCACGCTTTGCCCAAAATACGCGCCCGCTCTGCGTGATCGACCCTGTGTCCGGGCTCGACGCCAACTTTTCCCCGCTCGAAGGATTGCGGCTGCGACCTGCATCTCTGGCCGTCATCCGCGCCTCTCCCATCAAGGTGCCTGCATGAATTTCCACGAATACCAAGCCAAGGAACTGTTCGCCGAGTTCGGCATTCCGGTTCCCCCAGGAAAAATCGCTGCGTCCCCCGAGCAGGCCGTCGATGCGGCCAAGGCGCTCGGCGGATCACAATGGATGGTCAAGGCACAGATCCACGCAGGTGGCCGCGGCAAGGCCGGCGGGGTCAAGTTCTGCAAGTCGGCCGACGAAGTCAAGGCCGCTGCCGCTGGCATGCTTGGACGCGACATGGAGACCTACCAATCGGGTGGGCGTGCCCTGCCGGTCAACCTGGTCCTGGTCACCGACGCCGCCGACATCGCCAAGGAATTGTACCTGTCGATCCTGGTCGATCGCGACAACAAGTCGGTGTCGTTCATCGCCTCCGCCCAGGGTGGCGTGGATATCGAGCAGGTTGCCCGCGAAACGCCGGAGGATATCCACACGATCGAGGTGAATTTCGTCGAAGGTCTGCAACCCTATCAATGCCGCAAGCTCGCGTTTGACATGGGCCTCGATGGCAAGCAAGCCAGTCAGCTGACCAAGATCATGCTGGGCCTGTACAAGCTGTTCAATGAACGCGACCTCGCACTGGTCGAACTGAATCCGCTGGCGATCCTCGATTCCGGCGTGCTCATGGCGCTGGATGGCAAGGTCAACTCCGACGACAACGCCGAGTTCCGTCACCCGAAGCTGGCCGCAATGCGCGACCTGACCCAGGAAGACGCCGCTGAAGCCGCAGCCGTTCAGCACAACCTCAACTACGTCACGATGGACGGCAATATCGGCTGCATGGTCAATGGAGCGGGCCTGGCCATGGCCACCATGGACGTGATCAAGCTCGCTGGCGGCGAACCGGCCAACTTCCTCGATGTTGGCGGTGGCGCGACCAAGGAACGCGTGACCGAGGCGTTCAAGCTGATCCTGCGCTCGGACAAGGTGCAAGCCATCCTGGTCAATATTTTCGGTGGCATCGTGCGCTGCGACCTGATTGCCGAGGGCATCATCGCCGCGGTCAAGGAAGTTGGTCTGAAGATTCCGGTGATCGTGCGCCTGCAAGGCACCAACGTCGACAAGGGTCGCGAGTTGCTGGCCAACTCCGGCCTTGCGATCACGCCGGCCGACGACCTCAACGATGCCGCGCAAAAAG
>JBDTCQ010000048.1:0-6278 GCA_039923515.1 Dokdonella sp. | reverse complement strand
GCCACGGCGTCGTCGCGGCCTGGTCGATTGCATCCATGCGTGCGCTGGCGATCATCGAGATCATTCTCTGCGTGCTGTTGATAGGAACCCTGGGCTGGATCACGCGCAGCGCGAAGAAAGGCTGATTGCCGGATTCGAGACTACAGCCGCGGGCTATACTTGAGCGATGGCAAATCACCCAACGGCACCTGCACTCGGCAACCAGTATCTCGGCGATCGCGTCCTGCAGGCGTGGCTGGATTGCGCCTTGCCACCGTCCATGCGCAGCGCAATCAATGATGATCTCGACGCGCTCGGCGCACAGGCTGCGCAAGCATGGAGCGAGGCACGATCCTGCACCCGCCGCGAGCCCAGCCTGACCCAGTTCGACGCCTGGGGTGGCCGCGTCGATCGCATCGAGTCGACCCCGGTCTGGCAACGTGGTGCCGGGATCGCGGCACGCTATGGACTCGTCGCTGCGGGTCACGAGCCGACGCATGCCGAGTTCGCTCGCTGCGACCAGTTTGCCCGCGTCTACCTGCACCATGTCGCCAGCGAGTTCTACACCTGCCCACTGGCCATGACCGATGGCGCGGCGACCGCGCTCAAGGCATCCGGAAACCGGCAACTGATCGAGCGCGCGCTGCCGCGCCTGACATCGCGTGATCCGGCGAATCTCTGGCTTTCAGGCCAATGGATGACCGAACTGATGGGTGGTTCGGATGTCGGCGATAGCGAAACCGAGGCGCTTCCTGTTGGCGATGGGCAGTACAGCCTGCACGGACGCAAGTGGTTCACATCGGCCGTGATCGGCGAGATGGCGCTGACCCTTGCACGCCCGCAAGGTGGCGATGGACTGGCCTTGTTCTATCTTGAAACACGCAATGAGGATGGTCAGTGGAACGGCATCCGGGTTGATCGCCTCAAGGACAAGCTCGGCACGCGCGAACTGCCAACGGCAGAAATCCATCTCGACGGAACTCTGGCGATTCCCGTCAACGGACTCGAGCATGGCGTGCGCATGATCACGCCGGTACTCAATACCACGCGGATCTGGAACGCCGTTTGCGCGCTGGCCTCGATGCGCCGCTGCATCGCGCTGGCGACGAGCTACGCGCACCAGCGCGAAGCATTTGGCCGGCGCCTGATCGATCACCCGCTGCATGCCGCCACGCTCGCCGACATGCAAGTTGAATTTGAAGCCGCTTTCCAGCTCGTCTTCCACGTCACCCACCTGCTTGGACGCAGCGAATGCGGCGTTGCCAGCGCCAACGAGCTTGCCCTGCTGCGCCTGCTCACACCGCTGGCCAAATTGTGGACGGGCAAGCTCGCCGTGCGCATTGCCTCGGAAACCTGTGAAGCATTCGGCGGCGCGGGCTACATCGAGGACACCGGCATTCCACAATTGTTGCGCGATGCCCAGGTCTATCCAATCTGGGAAGGCACGACCAATGTGCTGGCACTCGACACTTTGCGCGCAATCGGCAGCGTCGGCATCGAGCCACTGCTTGATGGCGCCGATGCCCTGCTTGCAGAAATCCTCAAGTCGCGAGCCTCGGCCAGCCTCGAGTCGCATGCGATGAGCGTCTGCTCCGCACTCAAACAAGCGAGTCAATGGCTACACCAAAACGCGGCCAATGCGGATGCGATGCAGGCCGGCGCGCGCGGACTCGCCTTCACCCTGGCGCGCAGCATGGCTGCCGCCTTGCTGTGCCGGCAGTCTGCTTATTCGATCAAGGAAACCGGCGACTTGCGGCCCTCGCAGGCGCTCGCACGGTTCATCGCCGCAGGTCTGGTCGACTTGTCCGCCGCCAACGGCCCGCATCCGGTCGACCTGCTCGATCCACCCTATTGAACACGCTGGCACAAGGATCATCCATGCAACATCTCTCGATCGTCACCACCGGCGGCACCATCGACAAGATCTATTTCGATGACAAGTCGGCCTACGAAATCGGTGACCCGCAGATCGGCAAGATTCTCGACACGCTCGGCGTCGCCTTCACCTTCGATGTGTTGCCGGCGCTGCGCAAGGACAGCCTGCATATCGATGAAGCCGATCGCGACTTGCTGCGACGCCTGATCGAAGCACAGCCGCATCGACATGTGCTGGTCACCCATGGCACCGATACGATGGTCGAGACGGCCGCTGTGCTGGCCAGCATCAAGGGCAAGGTCATCGTTCTGACTGGCGCGTTGAATCCGGCACGTTTCCAGGGATCGGATGCGGTGTTCAATATTGGCTGCGCTGTCGGCGCGGTACAGAGTCTGCCCGATGGCGTCTACATCGCCATGAATGGGCGCATCTGGAATCCAGCCCAGGTGCGCAAGAATCGAGACGCGAACCGCTTCGAGGCGATTTGACCGTTGATGTGTGGGATTTCAAAGCTTTTCGTAGGAAACGGCTTCAGCCGTGATGCTTAGTGCCATGGATGGCATGTATGCCTGCAATGCAGGAGCAATTGCAGGCCCTGTCGCCCTCAAGGCATCACGGCTGAACCCGTTTCCTATGGATCGCTCCCACGGATCTGGCCTGAGATTTCGACTCAACGATCGTCGCGCGAATAAACCCAACCATCCTCGACCTTGACCGGAAATTTCGCGGTCGGCAGGTAGGCGGGCGGATTCATGGCTTCGCCGGTGCGCACGTCAAAGCGCGAGCCATGTCGAGGGCATTCGACTTCAAAACCATGGATCGGGCCGCCAGTCAGTTCGGCACCGTCATGTGTGCAGATATCTTCCAGCGCATACAAATCGCCATCGATATTGAACACGGCAATCGGCGTATCGCCGTCAAAGCCGGTCTGAACCTCGCCGGGCAATAGTTCGGCGGTGTGACAGATGCGCACCCACTCGATCATGCCGACCCTCCCACCAATTGGTTGCTTGCAACCAGTTCGCAGATGCGGCGCACATCACCATCCATCGCACGATCACGCTGCATGAAATCGATACTTTCGCGAATCTTCGCGTGAGCCTTGCGCACGGCATCGCCGGCACGGAATTCGCCAGCCTCCGACAAGGCCTTCATCAAATCGCAAATCTCGCTCTCGAAGGCCGCGTAGCTCGGATGATCCTCGCGCGGCGGATTGCTGATTTTCGCTGCCAGTGCCGCGCCGTCACCCCGCTCAGCGAGACTGCGTGCCGCATTGAGCATGTCCTGCCGGTATTCGAGCGCTTGTGCCGCCGTGTACAACTCCAACGCGAGCACATGACCCAGATCCTCGGTCATCTCCAGCACATGACGCGCCTCATTGGTGCCCATCGAGACATGATCTTCGGCATTCGCACTGGTCGGAATCGAATACACCGAAGCCGGATGTGCGCGCGTCGCCATATCGTTGACCAAGGCCGCCGCCGTGTACTGCACAATCATGAAACCTGAATCCGTCGCGTCTTCGTTGCCGATTAAAAACGCTGGCAAACCATCGTTGTTGGCCGGATCGACGAGCTTGTTCAAACGTCGCTCGGAGATTGAAGCAAGCACCGGAATCGCCGCCTTCACGTAGCTCATCGCCAGTGCCAGTGGCATGCCGTGGAAGTGACCGGCGGAAATAACTTGATCCTCGATGAAACGTGGGTTTTCGGCATCCGGGAATATCAGCGGATTGTCGGTAACCGAGTTCAGTTCAATATCGATGATGCGACAAGCCTGTGCCCAGGCATCACGCACAGCGCCGTGTACCTGCGGCATGCAGCGCAGGCAATACGCATCCTGCGGCTGGTGCTTTTTGCCACCCTTGAACGGCAGGAAGCGCTGGTAGAACGCCTCGCGGCCATGCCGTTGCGACGGCGGCACATAGTCCCAACTGATATCGAAACGACGCTGCTGCTCTACCGGATCGCTCCACGCATCGGCTGTCCAGGTACGGAAGCGCGGCACCAGGTGATACGGAATATCGACGAGCGTCGAGCCTTCGAGCAACTCGCGGATATGTCGCGCGGTTTCAACTTGTCCTGGATGCGGACGCAGCGCGTGCACCTCGGGACGCATGGCACCGCTGCGGCCGGCGAATGCATCCAACGTCATCGCTGCGGCAAGGTCAGCCGTGGCGATCAAGTTCTCGATGCGCGACAAGGCCAGCACCGCCGTCGCGAGCATCTGTGTCGTGCCGTTGTTGAGGGCCAGACCTTCCTTGAACGACAGGCGGATCGGCTCGATACCGATGCGCTTGAGCGCTTCGGCGCCGCTGACGCGTTCGCCCTCGACGAAGGCTTCGCCACCACCCAGCAGAACAATCGCCAGATGCGACAACGGTGCCAGATCGCCACTCGCACCAACCGAACCTTTAGCCGGGATCACCGGGATCACGTTGCGGTTGAGCAAGGTGGTCAGCGCTTCGAGTGTCGACACGCGAATACCCGAGTGTCCGCGCAATAAGGTATTGATGCGGATCGCAAGAATCGCACGCACGACATCATTGGCCAGCGGCTCGCCGACACAGACCGCATGCGTGATCAGCAGATTGTGCTGCAATTCTTCCAGCAGGGTGCCCTCGTGGTGCTCGGGGTTGCCGCCGGGCAATTCATCACGCGCACGATGCGCACCGAGCAGCTTGTCGGCGTTGCTGCCGAAACCCGTGGTCACGCCATAGACCGGCTCGCCACAGCTGACTTTTTCAGCCAGAAAATCTGCCGCGCGCTGCACGCGCACAAGGGCTTTCGGCGACAGCGAAACATCACTGCCCTTGCAAGCGATCTCGACAACCTGTTCGCGCGTCAACGAGGAACCATCCAGTTCAATCGTCATGCGCGTGCACCCATCGCGGCGATTTGTTCAAGCTCGACGCGCAAGGTCTTGACCAGTTCGGCGCGCTTCACTTCAAACTGATCCTCGCGGCGCAGATCCTTGACCGTGACCGTGTCATTGGCGATCTCGTTTTCACCGAGCACGAGGACAAAACGGATACCGGCGCGATCGGCATACTTGAACTGCTTGCCGAGCTTGGACGGCTCCATGACCACTTCGGTATTGATCCCAGCCTGACGCAGCTCCGTGGCAAGAGCCAGATAAGTTGGCAACTGCGCTTCATCCATTTGCGTGACCAGAGCCTGCACCGAACTTGTTGCAGTGCCAATCAATCCGGCCTCACGCAACTGCCAGTACAAGCGCGTGGCACCAATCGAAATGCCGACGCCAGGCAAGCTCGACTTGGTGTAGTTGCCGGCCAGATTCTCGTAACGTCCACCGGAGCAGATCGAACCGATCTGAGGATGTTCGTTGAGCGTAGTCTCGTAGACGGTGCCGGTGTAGTAATCAAGGCCACGCGCGATCGACAGATTCAACGCGTAATGCGATTCAGGCACACCGAAGGCCTTGATCAGGCTCAGCACTTCACGCAACTCGTTGCGACCCTGCTCGAAGGTTTCGCTTCCCGAACCAAGCGCATCGAGTTTCTCCAGCGCATCGTCCAACGAGGTCGAACGCACCTGGACGAAAGCCAGAATCTTGTCGACGACATCGCCAGCCAGTCCAAAAGCTTCGCCGGTCAGGGTTTCGCGCACATAGTCGAGGCCACGCTTGTCGAGCTTGTCGACCTCACGCAACACGGCCATCTGCTGGTCGCCATCGGCGATGCCAAGCCCCTCGAACCAGCCGCGCATCAGGCGCCGGTTGTTGAGCTGGATCGTGAACGGGCCAATCGCGAGATCGCGGAAAACGCCATAGATCGTCGCTGGAATCTCTGCGTCGTAGCGCACCGACAAGGCATCCTTGCCGATAACGTCGATATCGCACTGGTAGAACTCGCGGAAGCGCCCGCGCTGGGCACGCTCGCCGCGATAAACACGCTGGATCTGGTAGCGCCGGAACGGAAAGCTCAAGCCATGTTCGTGTTCAGCGACATAGCGCGCGAGCGGCACAGTCAGATCGAAGCGCAGGGCCAGATCAGGCTTGTCGCCCTGCTCCAACGCGCCAGTGGATTGCACGAAATAGACCTGGCGCTCAGTCTCGCCGCCGGATTTGGTCAGCAGCACGTCGGCAAATTCCATTACCGGCGTCTCGATGGGCAGGAAACCAAAACGTTCGAAATTGCTGCGGACCGTATCGAGCATGCCCTGAAAGGCGATCTGGTCGAGCGGCAGCAGTTCCAGTACGCCAGGCATGGTGCGGGCGGGTGTCAGAGCCATGAAATCCTCGAAAAGTCAGCCTCCGCGGCGCGTTCTTGCACCGCGGAGCGGGCCGCCTAGATTATCAGATTGGCCCCCGTCCTTTTAGACAGTCGTTGCGCTGCACCACCGCCACCGCTATCATTCGCGCCCCGCCAAACGCGGGCCGGTATCGGGGTGTAGCTCAGTCT
>JBDTCQ010000047.1:0-8602 GCA_039923515.1 Dokdonella sp. | reverse complement strand
TCGAGTTTCAGGGCATCGATAGCGGAGCCGGCCGCGAGCAACTTCAATGAGGTGGCCCGTTCCAGGAGCCGTCGCGTCGAACTCGCCGTGTTCTGATTCACATGCACCGCTCTCTTCGTGAAGTGATCGAACATCGACTGCTGCGTCAATGTTGTCGGTGTGCTGCGGTCCACGGATGCGTGTCGCCCAATGCGGCGGCGAGGTTGGCGAGCGCTGCTGAAGGCGATGACGGAGTCCCTGAGAGGCGAGCTGACCAGAGGGCGAGCAGGCTCGGATCCATACCGGTGCCACCAATCGCATCCCCTGCGATGTCGATTGCAGCACGCGCAAGGGTCTCGGCATACGCGTGCTTGTCCTCGGCATCGATCGTCTCTGCGAGCACGAGCAGGGTGCGCACGGCGTTGCGGCGGGGGAGGATGCCAGCCTTCGCGGCGTCTGTCGCCACGGCGATGGCGCGGGCGAGTGTTGTTTCATTCGGTGCTTGCAGGAAATCCAGCAACGCGGCGACCGAGGTGCCTGCCGCACGCAGCGGTGGTTGCGTTTCGATCGCGGGTTGAATGGCCGCAAGCTCGGCGTGAGCGCGAGCGATCTGCCCGGCAATGTAGAGGGTGTCGATCGAGCTCAGTCGCACGCGCAGGCAGTCGAGACTTTGCTTGCCGACTGCGTTGCACATCTTCGCGACCGCTGCCTCCAACTTGGTCACAGCCTCATCGGAACGCGCGAGGAGCGCCAGCGCCTTGGCCTCGGTAATGTCGCGCGCCGCACGCGATGGGATCGACTCCGTGGAGCTGGTATCGCTGTTGATCGCGCGCATGCCTGCAACGGCGGAGAGCAGTTCGCCACGCAGGAACAAGGCGTTGGTGCGCACCGTCGCCACGTTGCGCATGGAAACGTTGGCGGAGACGCCGGCCTCTTTCCACACCCGATCGGCCTGCGTGGCCAGCGATTCAGCCGCATCGAGTTCACCGAGCTGAAGTAGCGCGACCGCCGCGCTGCCGACGATGGTGCCGCGCTCAAACTCGCTGATGTCGGTGGCCGCCATCACGAGATCCACCGAATGTCGCGCCGATACCCCGGCCGCCGTCGTTTCGCCACGCGCACGCTGCAACTGGCCGCGCATCATTTCGAGGCGGGATGGCAACCCGCCACCACGACGCTGCTCTGGGCTCATCGATTTCTCTGCCTCGAGAAGCGCCGCATCCGCGGCATCCAGGTTGCCGGTGCGCACTGAAGCGAAACCCCGGTTGGCCGCAGCCATCGCTCGGTAGCGGCCGGGCGCATCTGCCAGATGGACCTGAAGCGAGTCGAGCAGCGCCAAGGCTCGCGGATAGTCTCCCCGGGTCATGAAGAAGTCGACGATCGCGAGCTCGAGAGCGCGTTGCAGGTTGGGATCCTTGTAGGCCCCGACCAGTTTGCGATCGGCGACGATCTCGGTCAGTTGCTCGGGGGTGACGGATTCTCCGGAATCGCTGGCGCGATTCAGCACCGCCACAAAGTGTTCTCGTAACGCATCCTGTCGCTGGGTTTCGTCAAGCGCCGCGTCGCGCTCCTGTTCCGCGAGTTCTGCGGCTTCGCGGGCACGTGCCGATTCGCTGCGCGCAGTTTCCGCGGCCAGATTGGCGCGCCGCGACTCGCGTTCTGCACGGTTCGCCTGCAGCACGCTCACGGCAGTGGTTGCGAGCAACGCGATTACCGCCAGCGCGGCCAGCGCCACGCCGAGGCGATTGCGTTGCACGAACTTGTTCGCTCGATAGCCCAGCGTGTCAGGTCGCGCATGAATCGGCCGTCCATCCAGATGGCGACGCAGGTCCTCGGCAAGCGCTGCGGCGGATGCGTAGCGACGTTCGGGTTCACGCGCCATCGCGCGTTCGACGATGTGCTCGAGGTCGCCCCGGAGCTGACGCACACGGCCAGGCCCGTGTGATGTCGGCGCAGAGTCTGGTGCCTCTGTCGTCACCGCAGCAGCGTCGATCAGCGAGGGGCGGGAGTCTTCCAGCACCGCGCGCTGCACGTGGAAGGGATTGCCGCTGCCCGCACCGAACGGTCGGCGTCCTGTCAGCAATTCGAAGAGCACCACACCCAATGCATAGACGTCGGTCGCCGTCGTCACAGCTTCTCCACAGATCTGTTCCGGCGCGGCGTAATGCGGTGTCATCGAACGCGCTTCCGTGACCGTGGCATCGCTGTCCGATTCGTCGAGCAGCTTGGCGATGCCGAAGTCGAGCAGGTGCGGCGCACCCTCGGCATCGACCACGATGTTGGAAGGCTTGATGTCGAGATGCACCACCAGACTGCGGTGCGCGGCGGCAACGGCGTCGCAGACTGACGCTAGCAAGGCCACCCGTTGCGAGACGCCGAGCGCGTTCCGGGCAGCGTAACGCGTAATCGCCTCGCCTTCGATCAACGCCATCGCGAACCAGAGCTCACCCTGCTCGGTCACGCCTCCATCGACGAATCGCGCGATACCGTGGTGATCGAGCACCGCGAGAATTGCGCGCTCGCGCCGGAAGCGTTCGCGCAGCGCGGCGTCCGGTGCTCCGGCCCGGATGATCTTGAGCGCAACGGTCTGGGCGAAATCCGCACCTTCGCGCTCGGCTCGATACACCGTGCCCATACCACCTTCGCCAAGTAGCGCGACGATTCGGAAGGCGCCGATGCTATCGCCTGTTCGTGCCGTCGCCCCCTCGTCGACGAGGCGACCCGACCGTGCCAGTACCGACTGATCCAGGAACTCGCCCGACGAGTCGACTTGGCTTGCGACTCGCCCCAGCAGCCCGTCCAGCTCCTCGCGCAAGGCCTCGTCACCCGCGCATTCGCGCTCAAGGAAGACTGCCCGCGCACTTGTATCGAGATCAAGGGCGCCGCGGAGCAGCAGTGCTGCGCGCTCGCCACGTTTTTCCGTGTTCGCGTGAGGAGCCGTTGCGTCGTCATCATTCATTGTGTCGTTCCGAGGTTCCGTTCCAGCAAGGCGCGCGCCTCGGTCCAGGCACGCTGCTCGGTGCGCTCGGTTATGCCGATGGGCTGGGCGACATGGTTGAATGAGTGTCCTCGGTGGAAGTGCAACTCCACCGCGGTGGACAGGCGCTCGTGCACGTCGCACAAACGGTCGATTGCCCGTGCGAGCGCGTGTAGGTCGACGCTGAAGGCGGTGGGGTCGCGGCGGCCGGCATCCAGAATGACCGTGGCGGCACCGCCTCCACGGTTCGCTGCCGTCTTGCGACGGGCGACATCGGCCAGAATTTGCCGCCTCGCCCGCACGGCAAGACTGACGAAATGCTGGCCATCCTGAATACCTGCATCACTGTGGATGAGCTCGATGTAAACCTCGTGCACTAGCGCAGTCGTGCACCTCGAGCGCGGCGCGCGACCCGCGAGCTGGGCGTGCGCAAGCGGCTTCAGTTCCTCAGAAGTGCTCGCAGAGAGTTGCTCGGGATCGGCGGGTAGCGACATTTGCGCGCTACTGTATGGGAATGCGACCCCGCGTGCTTTCAAATCCGCCAAGGGGAAGCAGCAGGCCCGCGGCATGTTCCGCTGGGTTGCCAACCCAACGGGCCGGTTTTAAGCAGACGTCTCGCCAGCTTGATGCGGTGCAGGCGGGCGGCACGTTCGGGAGAGTGGGACGTTCGTTGGTCGAAAACACTTGTCGCAGCGAGCAATTCTGATCAAAGCGCCCAACGGCTTTGCTGCAATCACGTGCAGGCAGCGCGCACGGATGCTGGAAGAGGTATCGGCTTTCCGCTTGCCGGATTGACCCAGACCATGACCACACTGCCATCGCTGTGCAGTTTCTGGCCATCGGCCGAGGTAATGCGATGGCCGAGGGTCAAGGAAGTGTTGCCGAGCTTTGCGCAATGGATCTCGACGACGATCTCCGCCGGCCATTCGATCTGCTCGCGGAAGTTGATCTGGCTGGCCGCCAGCACCGGACTCTGTTCGGCATTTTTCCAGTCACCCTTGATGCCGAGCAGCCAAACCAGCCTGGCTTCTTCAAGGTAAGTCAGAAAGGTGGAATTGTTGACATGGTTGTAGGCATCGAGATCGCGCCAGCGCACCGTGATCGGCACGCGCGCCAGGATGCATGGCGTTGAATCGCTCATGCGGCATTCTTCTTTTTCGATGAGGCAAGCACCGGCGCGAGGAAGCGCCCGGTATGCGAGGCCTTGACCTTGACGATCTGCTCCGGAGTGCCGCTGGCGAGGATCATGCCGCCACCACCACCGCCTTCGGGACCGAGATCGATGACCCAATCGGCGGTCTTGATCACATCGAGGTTGTGTTCGATGACGACGACCGTGTTGCCGTCGTCGGTGAGTCGATGCAGCACCTTGAGCAGTTGTTCGATGTCATGGAAGTGCAGACCGGTGGTCGGCTCATCGAGGATGTACAGGGTGCGTCCGGTGTCGCGCTTGCTCAGTTCGCGCGAAAGTTTGACGCGCTGCGCCTCGCCGCCCGAAAGCGTCGTCGCACTCTGGCCAAGCTTGATGTAGCCGAGGCCGACATCCATCAGGGTATCGAGTTTTCGCGCGAGCACAGGCACCGGCTTGAACAAGGTCTGCGCATCCTCGACAGTCATGTTGAGCACATCGGAAATCGTGTGGCCCTTGTAGGTGATCTCAAGCGTCTCGCGGTTGTAGCGCTTGCCCTTGCAGACATCGCAGGTGACATACACGTCGGGCAGGAAGTGCATTTCGACCTTGATCAGGCCATCGCCCTGGCAGGCTTCGCAGCGGCCACCCTTGACGTTGAAACTGAAGCGGCCCGGCCCGTAGCCGCGCGCACGTGATTCCGGAACCTGCGCAAACAAGTCGCGCAGCGGCGTGAACAGTCCGGTGTAGGTCGCCGGGTTCGAGCGCGGTGTGCGCCCGATCGGTGACTGGTCGATCTCGACCACCTTGTCGAACAGGTCAAGTCCTTCGATGGCCTTGAACGGCGCAGGTTTCTCGCTCGCGCCATTCAGTTCGACCGCGGTTTGCCGATACAAGGTGTCGTTGATCAGCGTCGATTTGCCCGAGCCGGAAACACCGGTGACGCAGGTCATCAGGCCAGCCGGGATTTCAACCTCGACATTTTTGAGATTGTTGCCACTGGCGCCGATGATGCGCAGCACACGCTCGGGATCGGCAACCCTGCGTTGCTTGGGTACTGCGATGCCGCGTTTTCCCGAAAGATACTGGCCGGTCAGCGACTCGGGTGCCTTGAGGATGTCCTTGAGCTTGCCCTCGGCGATGATGCGACCTCCGTGAACACCGGCGCCGGGGCCGATATCGACGACATGATCGGCGGCGCGGATTGCATCTTCATCGTGCTCGACCACGATCACGGTGTTGCCGAGATCGCGCAGGCGCACGAGGGTGCCCAGCAGGCGCTCGTTGTCGCGCTGGTGCAGGCCGATCGAGGGCTCATCGAGCACGTACATGACACCGACCAATCCGGCACCAATCTGGCTGGCCAGGCGGATGCGCTGCGCTTCGCCACCCGAGAGTGAGTCAGCCTGGCGATCAAGGGTCAGATAGTTGAGGCCGACGTCGACGAGGAAGTGCAGGCGCTCGCGGATTTCCTTGACGATCTTGACCGCGATCTCGCCGCGCCAGCCGGGCAGGCTGAGATTGTTGAAATGATCGAGCGCCTGATCGATCGGCAAGGCGCTGATGGTCGGCAAATTGATCTCGGCGACAAAAACATGCCGGGCCGATCGATTGAGGCGCTGACCTGCACATTCGGGGCAGGCACGCGGGCTGATGAATTTGGCGATCTCCTCGCGCACAGCGGGAGATTCGGTTTCCTTGTAGCGTCGTTCAAGGTTCGGAATGATGCCTTCGAACTTGTGCTTGCGGGTGACCTTGCCACCGTTTTCCATGACGTAGTTGAACGCGATCTGCTCAGTACCCGAGCCATACAGCACGCGCTCGCGGATCTTCTCGGGCAATTCGTTCCACGGAGTATCAACGCTGAAACCATAGTGCTTGGCCAGCGACAGGATCATCTGGAAGTAATACATATTGCGTCGATCCCAGCCGCGCACGGCGCCCGCCGCCAAACCTTGCGCCGGATGCACGACGACGCGTTCGGGATCGAAGAACTGGGTTACGCCGAGGCCGTCGCAAGATGGGCAGGCGCCAATCGGCGAGTTGAACGAAAACAGGCGTGGCTCAAGCTCGGGCAGCGCGTAGTCGCAGATCGGGCACGAGTAGCGCGAGGAGAATGTCGTCAGCGGCGCCTTGTCGTCATCCATGTCGACCAGCAGGGCGATGCCGTCGCCGAGGCGCAGAGCGGTTTCGAAGGATTCGGCCAGACGCTGCTTGATATCGGGTTTTGCGCGGAATCGATCGATCACGGCTTCGATCATGTGTTTCTGGCGCAGGGCAAGAGGTGGCACTTCATCGAGTTCGTAAGCGACGCCATTGACACGCACGCGCACAAATCCTTGCGCACGCAACTGGTCGAACACCTGAACATGTTCGCCCTTGCGTTCGCGAACGACCGGGGCGAGCAGCATGTAGCGCTTCTTCGGATCGAGCGCGAGGGCGGCATCGACCATCTGGCTGACGGTCTGTGCCTCCAGCGCTTCGCCATGATCGGGGCAGCACGGCGAGCCGACCCGCGCATAGAGCAGGCGCAGGTAGTCATAAATCTCCGTGATCGTGCCGACCGTCGAGCGCGGATTGTGCGAGGTCGATTTCTGCTCGATCGCGATGGCCGGTGACAGACCTTCGATGTGGTCGACGTCGGGCTTTTCCATGACCGAGAGGAACTGCCGCGCATAAGCCGACAGCGATTCGACATAGCGACGCTGGCCCTCCGCGTAGATCGTATCGAAAGCCAGCGAAGACTTGCCCGAGCCCGACAGGCCGGTGATCACGATCAGGCTGTCACGCGGCAGATCGATATCGATGTTCTTCAGATTATGGGTGCGGGCACCGCGAATGCGGATCATGTCCATGGGCAGGATCAGGCTCAAAACCGGGGGGAGCGGAACCGGCAACTATAGCGCCAGCCCGCGAGCTTTCGAGGTGGTGGCGGCGAAAGCGAGTTCAAGGTGCAGACAAGGCCGCCCATGCACGAAAATTGAGGGTGTGGCCGTTCATGTTCAGGAGTCGGGCAGAGCCGCTGAATACACCAAAATCACGCCAGCAGTGGTTCGCCAAAGGCTTGTCGGGGGCGTATCGTTTCGTCCCGCAGGTCCGCTCCGCGCCGCGTCGATAGATCGGGGCGCGTGAAGTGTGACGCCACGTATTCAGCATCTGGCGAGGCGCATCAGCCGCCATCGTGCCGGATCGCATCCATGCGACTGCACCCATTTCCCATGCAGGAGTGAGACATGAATCCCCGACTCGACTATCGAAAAGCGGCACCCGACGCCTTCAAGGCGATGCTGGATCTTGAAGCGGCCGTGCATCGCGGTGGTCTGGAGCGGTCACTGATTGAACTGGTCAAGATGCGTGTCTCGCAGATCAACGGCTGCGGCCATTGCCTGGACATGCATAGCAAGGAAGCACGCGCAGCCGGGGAAACCGAGCAGCGCCTGTATCTGCTGTCAGTGTGGCGGGAGGCGCCGATCTACAGTGCGCGGGAACGGGCGGCCTTGGGTTGGGCCGAAGCGGTGACCTTGATCTCGGAGACCGAGGTGCACGATAAGCTCTACGCGGAGGCACTTGAGCAGTTTGGTGAAAAGGGCTTGGTCGAGTTGAACCTGGCC
The DNA here is from genome assembly GCA_039923515.1 of Dokdonella sp. Taxonomy (GTDB): domain Bacteria; phylum Pseudomonadota; class Gammaproteobacteria; order Xanthomonadales; family Rhodanobacteraceae; genus Dokdonella. Next base: position 906 of record JBDTCQ010000047.1, on the reverse strand, counting down.
ATCATCGCGATCAATGGCTGGAACCGCATGGCTATCGCTTTCAACGCCAGCGTCGGCGACTACGTTGTTTCCGGCAAGTCGAAATAGGCGCGTGGCGAGAGCTCCGAAGCAGTTGGCGATCCGCACGGCGACTCCAGACAAGGTGCTGCCGCGTGCGTTTTACCGACGTGATTCACGCGAAGTGGCCGTAGAACTGCTGAACAAGGTGCTGGTCGGCGCAGACGGTCGCAGCGGTCGTATCGTCGAGGTCGAGGCTTACTGTGGTTCGATTGACCCAGCCGCGCACACCTATCGTGGCAAGACCGCGCGCAACGCAACCATGTTCGGCCCGCCGGGCATGATGTATGTGTATTTCACCTATGGCATGCACTGGTGCTGCAATACGGCTTGCGGCGAGGTTGGCGAAGGCATCGGTGTGCTGTTGCGCGCACTCGCGCCGCTGACTGGACTTGAGGCAATGCGTGCGGCGCGCCCGAAAGCGCGGCGCGATCGAGATTTGTGCAGCGGCCCGGCCCGGCTGACCCAGGCCATGGGCATTACCGGCAAACAGGATGGCATCGATCTGGTCAGCGGTGCGGGCGGCTATTGGATCGTCGATGACGGCACTGCACCGCCATCGGAACCCGTCGTGACCGGACGCGTTGGTGTCAGTCGCGCGGCCGAGGAAAACTGGCGCTGGTATGTCAGTGGCGATATCAACGTGTCGCGTCGCTGATTCAAGTCGCCGCTGAGATCGGAGCTTGCGCTGGCGGCAGCGGCCATTTCCGCGTGCTTGACGGTCATTCGACAACCCCGGATGCTCGCAGGCTGCTCCGCTCAGGCGATTCCGTCAGGATATGTCGACGCCAAACCGTAAACTCTGTGTTCTCACTGTTGCGATCAGTGGGTTTCTGTCGACCGCTGCAA
>JBDTCQ010000046.1:0-3351 GCA_039923515.1 Dokdonella sp. | reverse complement strand
CATCGGTGGATCGCCGGCACGCCGCGGTTGCTCGACGACGTTGAGCGGCTTGCCATTGACGCGCGCGACCGCATCGATGACCTCGCGCACGCTGTAGCCGTGGCCATAGCCACAGTTGAGCAGGATCGATTCACCGCCTGCGCGAAGATAGTCGAGTGATTTCAGGTGGGCGGCGGCGAGGTCGTCGACGTGGATGTAGTCGCGGATGCAGGTTCCATCCGGCGTGTCGTAGTCGGTGCCGAATACCGACAGTTGTGCGCGCTTGCCGACGGCTAGCTCACAGGCGACCTTGATCAACAGGGTCGCATTCGGGGTGGACTGGCCGATGCGGCCACCCGGATCGCAACCAGCAACATTGAAGTAACGCAGGATGGCGTGCCGCATCGGCGAGGCGGCCGCGAGGTCGCGCAACATCCACTCACTCATCAGTTTCGAGCTGCCGTAGGGATTGATCGGCTGGGTCGGTGTGTTTTCATCCGCGATTCCGCTGGCCGGCATGCCGTAGACCGCGGCGGTCGAAGAGAACACGAACTGGCCGACGCCGGCAGTGGAGCAGGCTGCAAGCAGATTGCGCGTGGCACACGTGTTGTTGGAATAGTACTTGAGCGGATTGCTGACAGATTCCGGCACGATCGTATGTGCCGCGAAATGCATGACCGTAGCAATCCCGTGACGTTTCAGCAGATCGTCAACCAGGTTGTGATCCGCCGTATCGCCAATCACCAGTTCCGCGCCAATCACGGCTTCGCGGAATCCGGTGCTGAGGTTGTCGAGCACAACCACGCGTTCGCCGCGCTCAGCGAGTTGGCGCACGACATGGCTGCCGATGTAGCCGGCACCGCCGGTGACCAGGATGGGCTTCAACTGGGTTCCTTTTCCATGCCGGGCAGGGACGGCATCAGGTTCTTCATCATCGGGAGTAGATCAGCCGCACATAGGCGCTACTTTCATTGTAGGAAAGAGCGTTAGTCTGATCCTTGCGTTCGTTGCGGGCGATATCCACGCGCCAGCCCCAGTGCCGGCTCATCTGCTGCCGCAGATAGGCGCCAAACAGGGTATCCCGCGTGTCGACGTTGCCGACCTGGTAATCGCGTCGGATGATGCCGGCGAGGACGCCCAAGGTCAGGTTCGGTCGCAGCTTGTAGCCCAGATCGACCCGGCCCTCAAGCTCGTTGCGATCGGAATCGATGGCGCTATCGCTCATGTAGCGGATGGTGCCGAAAGAAACTGCGGAGGTCAGGCTGATACGCACCGTTTCCAGCGCGTAACGGCCTTCGATGCGATGATTCTTGTAGACATCCGGGCTGATCGCGGCACCGCCTATGCTGATACCACCGAATCCGTTTTCGATGGCGGCGTTGGCAATGGTGAGGCTGGTTGCAGCGTCGGAAATATCCCGGTAGACGCCCAGGCCGAACGTATTTTGCGCACTCGCACGCCAGTTCAAGTTGGCCCGGATCAACGGGGCGTTGATATGTTCGCCACGGTTGAAATCGAAGTACGAGTAGCCCAGCGCGACATCCAGATCCAGGTGCGACAACTTTTGCGTATAACCCGCGTAGCCGGCGTAGCGCGTGTAGTCCGATTGCTGGCTGTTGTGGGCATAGTTGATCTTCGAGGTCTCCAGATTCGCGCTCAGGCGCCGTGTGGAATCGAGATCCTTGAGTGCCCGCAGGGCGGCACTGACACGACCGGAATTGAATTCATTCGTGGTCTGGGCGTAGCTGTCGGTGTATCGCAGCTCAGCCAGACCCATCGTGGACTGGCCAACGCGGAATTGCAGGGTCGGACCGGTTGAAAACACATTGGTCTGCTGCAGGTTGTCCGGCGAGTCGGGCAGGCGAAGATTGATCGGATTGAGGCCAAGACTGTCGGCAAAGCTCCATTTCAGGCGTTCCGGAATCAGGGTCCAGTCAACCACTCCATCGAGGGTGCCGCGAAACTCGTTGCCAAACGCGCCGCCCAGATAATCCCGATATTCGACCAGTCCGTTCACCTGTGCGCGCACATCCGATCCATCTTCGCTGAAGCGGAATGCAAGTTGCGGAATCAGCAGGTTCTCGGCAACCGGGTCGATTGCGCTCAGGTTGATGTTGTCACTGTGCAGGTAGCCGATTTCCGCCGTGTAATCCAGGCGCGCGGCCGATGCTGCGGATGAGACCGTGAGAATCAGAAACGCGGGTGCCAGAACGCGGACGATGCGCATGTCAGAACCTCCCATTCCTGCCACTCAGGGCAGTTGATTGACAACGATGCCGGCCAGTTTCCGCGGGTCGAAATCCGCCGCGTGCTTCCGGATCAGGCTGGGAGAATCCCTGCCACTGCCAGTCACGAGGACAACGAAATCCGCAAGTTCGGAAAGGATGCGTGCATCCGGCGAACCCTTTACCGCAGGACCATCAAGGAAGATATAGCGATCGGCATAGCGTGCACGCAGCGAATCGAGCAGGGTTTGCATGCCGAACGATGAGAAGTATTCGCCGCTCATTTCGCGCTTGCGCCCGTTGGGAATCAGCCGAAGCCGCGGAATCCCGGTGTGATGGAGGATCTTCTCTACCCCCAGTTTCGGGTGCTCGAGGTAGTCGATGAGACCGGTACTCGTTGCGTCCACCCCCAGCGCTGCATGTTGCGAGGGGTTGCGCAGGTTGCAGTCGATGAGCAAGGCTGTCTTCGCCTCGTCAAAGGCGAATGCAGCGGCCAGGTTGCGCGCAACGAAACTGCCGCCCGACAAGGGGCTGATCGGCGCCACCATGGTCACGAAATTTCTTTCGCCACCCAGGGCCAGCAAGCGTGTTCGGATCTCGCGGAATGCATCCACCTGGGCGCGATCGGTTTGCTCGGGGTGGATCATCCGGCGATCTTCGAGCGCGCGACCTGACAACGGGTGGGGCTCGACCATCCTGGCTATCGAGCGTGACGCGCTGGCGCGTTGGGTGATGCCGCTGCCGCCCGCTTCAACCGCCGCGCTGATCGGGTTGGCTGGATCCAGTTCCTCGTGTGAACTACTCATGAGAACTTCATCACCCGGGACCAGTAAACAAGAATATAAGCTGCGATCACCGCAACGACGATTGCAGCGGAAAACAGCAGGCGGGCGCGACTTCTGACCTTTTCACGTGCTGTCGAAAATGCGGGAATGCTGGCCAGTGCTACCAAACCTGTCGTGCGTTCGAGCTGGCGCGCACTGCGGATGCGCGGGTCAAACTGGACCAAGGCGTAAAGCAGGCCAAAAGGGATGACGAGCGCCAGAACAATTCCACCCATGGCGAAGTGAACAAGGCGCAGGCCTGAAGGGCGCAGGGGCAGGATGGCCGGATCCTGGATACGAAACTGCAGGCCGCGTTGTTCCTC
>JBDTCQ010000045.1:0-4229 GCA_039923515.1 Dokdonella sp. | reverse complement strand
AAGTCGGACGGCTCCGGTGTCGACGAGCCAGCCGTGGATATTCTGGTCAACGAATCGCGACTGGCGGTATCGGTCGGCCCGGGTTGGGTGGTCATGGCCGTGCCGCGTCACATTCCGGTTTTTTCGCCCGCAGGCAACGATCCCTACCAGCGCGAGGTGTTTGTTCGACACCGCATCGGTACCGGCCGCTATGCCGAGCTATTCACTACTTACTACGCCCATATGCAAGATACCGCTGTGCGCCGCGGCGGCAATGTCAGTGCCGGGACCGTGCTTGGCCAGGTCGGCGAAACCGGCGCCGCTTCCGGCCAGCATCTGCACCTCAGCGTGCATCGCAACAAGAATCTGTCCTGGCGCAAGGATTTCGAGTTCCATTTCGCGGGGGGATCTTGGGATCGTGACGGTCGGGTCTCAGCGGTTGATCCATGGGGCTGGTCTGCGCCGCAAGGCCCCGATCCGTGGGCCTGGCGTTTCCGTAGTGTGTATTCCAACCATCCGGAACTCGACGACGCTGGCTCCTTCAGCTCGCTGATGTGGCTGAATGGGGAGAATCCGACGCTGTTCTGATTGCGCCCACGGTGAGTGCCGGCGGCTTAGGTTCGATGCCGTGGATCAGCAAACAAATTCCGCGACAAGGCCGCCCCATGCAGATACTCTCCAACCACGATACGTGCTGCGATTCGCCGCCAGGCCTGATGGTTTGCTGCGTCGATTTGCAACCGGCGCACCGGATGGCACGTCGAGGGATCAGGAGGCCGCCAGCACGCATGAGCGAAATCACCGAATTGATGGGACGCGCCCGGGCCGGCGAACAGGCGGCTTCGGAGCGCGTGTTCGCCCTGCTCTACGACGACTTGCGTCGCCTCGCCGCCGGTCAGTTGCGCGGCGATCAGATAATGCGCACGACCTCACTCGTGCATGAGGCGTACCTGAAAATCGCCAAACACGGCACCCTCGATGTCAACGACCGCAGCCATTTCTTCGCCGTTGCCGCGCGGGTGATGCGCCAGATCGTCATCGACCATGTGCGATCGCGCGCAGCGGTCAGGCGTGGCGGCGACATGCAGATTGCTTCGCTCGATACGAATGCGATGCAAGCGGCTGCCGAGGACCGCGGTGAGGAAGTGCTCGCACTCGATTCGGCGCTGGCCCGCCTCGATGCGATTGACGCGCCGCTGGCCGCCCTGGTCGAAATGCGTTTTTACGCGGGACTCGAACTAACCGAAATCGCCGACGTACTTGATCGCTCGGAGCGCTCGCTCAAGCGCGACTGGCGACGCGCGCGCGCGTTCCTGCAACGCGAGATGACGGTCGCCTGATCGATGACAACGCCGTCCGACCGCTGGACGAGAATCTCGTCGTTGTTCGATGAGCTGGTCGAACTCGATGCTGACCAACGGTCACAACAGTTGGACCAACTCGAGGCAACCGACGCGGGGTTGGCGGACGAGGTCCGCGCTCTGTTGATGGCCGATGAGGATGCGTTCGGTCTGCTTGATGGTGATGCCGCGGCGGCCGTACCCGGCGTGCTCCACCGCGAACCTGATGCAATGCCAGCCGACGGCATGGCCGGCCCCTACCGATTGCTTCACCTTCTCGGTGAAGGCGGTATGGGTGTCGTATGGCTGGCCGAGCGCACCGATGGCGCCTACGAGCAACAAGTTGCCGTGAAGGTTCTCAAACGCGGCATGGATACCCACGCGATCCTGCGCCGCTTTCTGCAGGAGCGGCGCATCCTCGCGCGCCTGCAGCACAATCATATTGTTCGCCTGGTCGACGGCGGCATGAGCAATGATGGGCGCCCGTACTATGTGATGGATTTTGTCGACGGCAAGCCGATCACGGCCTACGCAAATGGCAACGCGCTCGATGTGCGCGCCCGCGTGGCGTTGCTGGTGAAGGTCGCCGATGCCGTTTCCTATGCACACAGTCAGTTGATTGTGCATCGTGACCTGAAGCCCTCGAATGTGCTGGTCGACCATCAGGGTGAACCGCGCGTACTCGATTTCGGCATCGCCAAGTTGATCGAGGAAAGCGGCGAGCAGACCATGACCGGTACCGGCATGCGCGTGCTCTCGCCAGCCTACGCCGCGCCCGAACAGATCCTTGGCGAGGCGATTGGCACGGCGACCGATGTCTATGCACTTGGCTTGATGCTGTGCGAATTGCTGATCGGGCAATTGCCGCGTCAGCGGCGCGGTGCGACACCTGCGCAATTGGCGCTTGATGCGAGTCAGGAAATCGTTGATCGCGCGAGTACGCTGGCCGGGAAACTCGGCATCGATCAGTTGCGTGAACTGTATGGCCAGGAAGCCAACGCGGAACATCTATCACGAAATCTCGCCGGCGATCTTGACCTGATCATCGCCACGGCCCTACAGCGCGAGCCAGCCAGGCGTTATGCAACGGCCGCGGCGTTTGCCGATGACCTGCGTCGCTGGCTGGATGCGCGCCCGATTGCGGCACGCGCCGATTCCACGGCGTATCGGCTCAATCGGTTTGTGCGTCGGCATCGGGTCGGTGTGGCGGCCACTGCACTGGTGCTGGTCGCCCTCATCGCCGGCCTTGGCGCGGCGCTTTGGCAAGCGGACAAGGCTCGCCACCAGGCCGAACTCGCCGATCAGCAGGCAAGACGCGCCGACATCGAAGCCGTATCGGCAAAGCAAAGCGCGGAACGCTCGCGACGGGTGAAAGACTTCCTGATTTCGGTATTTACGCAGGAGGATCCGATGCGCCGTACCGAAGACGGTGCCACCACCCTGGCCCAGGCATTCGACGACGCCCTGAAGCGCATCGATACGGAATTTGCTGACGACTCCATGCTGCAAGGTGAACTATTGGATGATTTTGGTGAAATCTCTGCCGCCAAGGGAAATCTTGAGCAGAGTCAGATCTTGTTCGAGCGCGCCCTGGCATTGGCCGAAAGCACCCACGCCGCCGACGATCCGGCGATTGCGGAAACCCTCATCAACCTGGGCGTTATTGCCAGCTATCGCGGTCAGCCACTCGCTGGGAAAGTCCATCTTGAGCATGCGGTCGCGATACTTGAACCCTACGCGCATGATCGGCCCGGCGAATACGCTAATGCACTATCCGCGCTGTCGGCCATCCGGTTCCTTGAGGGGGATCCTCGCGACGGTACGCGCATGATGCGGGACGTGCTGCAGATTCAGCGCGATCTCAATGCCAGACCCGATATTCTGGTTGCCGCGATGGGCAATGTCGCGACATCGGAGTCCTCGCTCGGCAATTTTGCCGAGGCGCAATCGCTGGCAAACGAAGCGCTCGCTCTTGCTGAAAGCACTTTTGGCAAGGACTCTCCGAACGTCATTCCGCCTTTGTGGACATTGATTGTTATCGCCGCACACTCCGGTGATCTTGAACAAGAGCAAGCCTTGGCCGAACGACAGTTGAAGGTGGTACGTGCCGCACTTCCCGCCGAACATCCCTGGCTTGCGAATGCGTTGGGTGATCTCGGATTCGCGCTCATGCGCAATGGGCGGGCGACCGAAGGCGAGGCGCACATGCGCGAGGGCCTGCGCGTGTTTGAGCAGTCCGGCAACACCGGCGTGTCAATGCAGAGGATCGAGCAGCGCTTGTGGAGTGAACTGCGCGAACAGGGCGACATTTTGGCTGCACGGAAAGCTATAGAAGCAGCGTGGAAGGTTTGCGCGCAAGGGAAGAATCAATTGTGCATGACCGTGCGCGCAAACCGCGCTCAATCACTGGCCGAGGCGGGTCAGGGTGAGTTGGCCCTCAGCGAAGCCGATGCGGCGGCACAGGGCTTGAAGCAGCAACTGGGTGAGCGCAGCGACGCGCTTGCGCAGGCGCTGCAAGCACGCGCGAGCGCGTTGTTGGCGCTAAAGCGTCGCGATGAGGCACTCGCTGCGCAGCGTGAGGCTTCCGACATGCTGGAGGCGGTAAACGGGCCGCAACACCTGACCACGCTGAGAGCGCGCAAAGCGATGGCGCAAATGTAGCAATGGCGTTGGAGCAATCGATTCTTGAAATCATCCACCTCGACCAGCGCCGCCGATATTACGCACGTCCCATGTCAATTGAGAGATCCCCGGCGATATACAACAGCAATCTTGAAGTGACGTTCGGTTCTTCCATAAACACTAAATACTGGCAGCCTGATCCATGACAAGCTCATCCGATCGCTGGTCGCAGATCTCATCGTTGTTCGATGAGCTGGTCGAGCTCAATAGCGACCAGCGTGGGCAACG
>JBDTCQ010000044.1:0-3764 GCA_039923515.1 Dokdonella sp. | reverse complement strand
GCATCGAGGTAGCCCACGCTGAAAAGGGAGGCGTGAATGGCTGCCTTGCTGCGCTCGTACTCGGCGTGGTCAAGACGCTCACCCTGGTGCGGCGAGAATGCGGAGCGAGCCTTGTCGATGGCTCGCAATCCTTCGGTTTCACCATCAATGCGAATGTCGACCGCAGTGACCTTGACCGCGTCACCTGATTTCACATGCAGCACGGCGCGGAACTCCTCACCCTCGTTTGAGAGTTCGCCCTCCACGCGGACGTTGTAATAGCCGTAGGGTTCGAGCGCCTTCTGGATCTGCTTTTCGGCGCGCTGGTAAAGCCGCCGGATCTGGGCGTTACTGACATCGCGCTTGGCGTACTGCTGCAGCTCGAGTGCGCCGAGTGCGGCCGAACGCAGTTCACCATCGATGCCATCGAGTTGCACAGTGACATGCGCTGCCATCGCCGGCAGTGAAAACATCGAAAAGGTGAGGGCCATCAGGGCGGATTGCAGAAACGCGCTGCGGCGACCCTTAATTGAAAGGAAAGCAGTCATGGGTGTTTTATAGCAGGGCGTGCGGCAGAACGATGTTATGCAGGCGACCCGTGTTCATGTTCGAGCCACGTTTGTTTTCAATCAGGCTCGATTCCTGTTCCTCGTTCAAGCCGCGGCTTCGGTTGATTTATGGGCGATCCATGCGCCGATCAGGGCCGATGCATACGGAATCGCCTGAGCGGCAAGGATTGCGATCCACAACTTTCCTTCGGTGTAGTTGATGCCGTTGGAATAGATCATGCCGATGATGCAGGCGAGCAACGCGATGAACATCAACAATTCCTCGCGCACCGAGGCGAACGCACTCGGTTTGCCGCCGAGACGACGGCTCTTGGCCGTGCGCACGAACTCGCCCTTCTTTTTCCACAGGCCGAGGAAAATGCCGCGCGCGATCGCGTGACTCAGGCTCATGCTTGCGATCGAGGCCATGATCGTGTCGTACCACGAACACGGCACACGCTTGCGATACAGAACGATGCCAAAAAATACCTTGCTGATGATAAATCCAATGATCGGGATCAAGAACAGTTCCATCGGCAGCGTGAAATAGCGCGGCCAGCCGACCATGCCAATGGTCCAGGCGATCGCCATCATCGTGAAGACGAGATGCAGGGCATCGGCGAACCACGAGAACCAACCGGTCAGGAAGTGGAATTTCTGGCCGCGGCTCAAGGGGCTGTCCTTGCGCACCATCCAGCCGAAGCGCGCCTTCATGATCTGCATGGCACCGAACGCCCAGCGGTAGCGCTGCGATTTGTAAGCCGTGAAATCGGCCGGAGTCAGACCCTTGCCCATCAACTCATCGACATAAGCCAGCTCATGCCCGGCGTGCATCAGGCGAAGGCCAAGCTCGGCATCCTCGCAGATTGTCCATTCCGACCATGCTCCGGTGCCGACCAGCAAATCCTTGCGCACCATCGTCATCGTGCCGTGCTGGATGATCGCGTTGCGCTCATTGCGATGATGCATGCCAATACGGAAGAAGCCGTCGTACTCCCACGCCGTCATGCAGCGGAACGGATCATCCTTGAATTCGCGATGCGCTTGCGGGCATTGCACGACGGCAATTTTCGGATTCTTGAAATGCCCGGTCAGCGCGCTGAGCCAATCCTCGCGCACGACATAGTCGGCATCGACCACCGCGACTATCTCGGCGCGCTCATCGGTCTGATCAAGGCCGAAGTTGAGCGCACCCGCCTTGAAACCAGGCCACGGACTCAAGTGGAAGAAGCGGAAGCGTGCGCCGAGTTTCTCGCAGTACTCCTCGACCGGCTTCCATACATCCTCGCGCTTGGTGTTGTTGTCGATGACGAGAACTTCATAGTTCGCATAATCGAGCGCCGCGAGCGAATCGAGGGTCAGGATCACCATCTCGGGTGGCTCGTTGCAGCAGGCCAGATGAATCGAGACGAACGGCTGTTCGTCAGCCGGCGAAGGTTCCAGCAGCTCGAAATGGCGCAGCCATCGCGGTCGCCAAAGCACCTCGGTGAACTCGAAGCCATTGATCAACAGGACCAGGATGATTGCAAGCTGGGCGGGTACGAGGAGCAAGAACATCGTCCAGTCGAGCGGACTCAGGTAAAACGCCAGCGGCACGCTGACCGACCAGACGATCACCGACGCCGACAGCTGGATCAGACCGAGGAAAAACAGAATGCCAGTGACATAGAAACGCATGAAATGCCGCGCAAACCAGAACATTGGCAGCAGCGCGAGCAGGGAGGCGGCGAGTGCCTTGATTGGCCAGGTTGGATCCTCGGTGACCTTCCCCGTCAACGCAAATTTTGGTTCGCGCGCGGCATTGAACATGCCCCAGTAGGCTTCGACACGGCCGGCCATGGCTTCCTTCCACGGCTGGTCGATTGCTTCCATCACGTAGTAGTCGATGTGATCACGTTCGGCGACGTTGAACCATTCACGCAGGAACTGCGCCTCGTTTTCGATCGAGGGCTGCGCGTATTCCTTGCGATCGCCATTCGAGGGCCAGCCTATTTCACCGATCACCACCGGCTTGCCCGGAAACAGTTCCTTGAGCCGGTTGTACTGGCCCAGGGTAAAGTTGATCGCATCCTTGCGGGGGATCTTTTCCCAGTACGGCAACAGATGGACGGTGATGAAGTCGACGTGCTCGGCGAGCTTGGGATTGCGCTCCCAGACGAAAAACGGTTCGGCGGTCGAGACCGGGATTTTCAACTGCGCGCGCGCGCGATCGAGGTAGCTGATCAGCTGATCGATGCTGACATCGCCGCGCAAGACGGTTTCGTTGCCGATCATCGCGCGGGTGATGTTGTCGTGCTTGCGTGACAAGGCGATCAACGCTTCGAGCTCGGCCTCGTTGTTGCGCATGCGCCGGTCAATCCAGGCCCCGGACATGACCTGCATGTCATAGAACGCGGCGAGTCGCGGTATCTGCGGACTCTCGAGCGATGAATAGGTGCGCAGGCGCTTGGTATGCCGCGAAAGCATCCGGATGTCGCCAGCCAGCTCGGACTCGCTCGGAAACAGGCCCTTGGTCGGATCCTGATAGCGCTGGAAGGCGTTGTAGGCCATGCCTTCGACGCGGCCGTTCCAGTCATCGATCTGCTTGGGCCGATTCAGGAATGCCCACAGGGCGAAGTTCAGCGCAGCGACGATCGCTGCGAACAGCACGGCGCGCCAGAACGACTTCTTCACCAAATCGGAGTGAGTATTGAGCAAGAGGATCCCAAACGGGCAAAGCGCAGCGCGGCAGCATAGCTGAGGCGTTTGCGGGCCTCAATGTGATCCTTGCTTCAGGCCAAAGGCGATGCAGCCTTCGACTGGCTGATCGGAGGCCAACGTGCACCCGGCTGACCGCCAAATGCAGGCAAGGTGAGCGAGCCTACGTCTGAATCCATCCCTGAAGCGGATGCGCTGAAAAACTCCCGGCACGGTGTGCCGATGCCAAACCGGCTAAACTGTGCGCTGGAGTCGGCCAGGCAGTCGCGACGTGTTTCGGCACGGCGAGGAAAGTCCGGGCTCCGCAGGGCAAGGTGCCAGGTAACGCCTGGGCGGCGCGAGCCGACGGAAAGTGCAACAGAAAACAAACCGCCGAACGGCATCGCAAGATGTGCGTGGTAAGGGTGAAACGGTGTGGTAAGAGCACACCGCATGCGGGGCTAACGCCGCATGGCACGGCAAACCCCACCTGGAGCAAGACCAAATAGGGGAGCTATGGCGCGGCCCGCGTCGCTCCCGGGTTGGTTGCTTGAATCCTGC
>JBDTCQ010000043.1:0-4823 GCA_039923515.1 Dokdonella sp. | reverse complement strand
GGTGATTTCCACGATGTCTGGATTGACCCGACCAACACGCAGCGCGTCATCGTCGGCGACGATGGCGGCTTGTGGCAATCCTTCGATGGCGGCAACAAATGGTGGAAGCAGAACAATCTGCCGGTTTCGCAGTTCTATCATGTCAGCGTCGATGATCAGGATCCGTTCCAGGTATACGGCGGTTTGCAGGACAACAGTTCCTGGGTCGGTCAGAGTGCCTATCCAGGTGGTATTGCCAATTCCCAATGGGAAAACATGTACGGCGGTGACGGCTTCTGGATGTTCGCCGATCCGTCTGATCCTGATTATCTGTATGCCGAAGCCCAGGGCGGCACGATTGGTCGGGTAAATCGGCATACGCATGAGGTACGCAACATCCAGCCGATGCCGAACTACAAGGAAAAGCTGCGCTGGAACTGGAACACGCCTATAGCGTTGAGTCCGAACGAGAAGGGCACGATCTATATCGGTGCGCAATTCCTGTTCCGTTCACGCAACCAAGGCCAGAGCTGGGATCGTATTTCGCCGGATCTGACCACGAACAATCCCGAGCGCCAGAAGCAGGAGGAGTCTGGCGGCATCACCGTCGACAACTCCGCTGCCGAGACCTATACGACGATTTACTCGATCAGTGAATCGCCGAAGCAGAGTGGACTGATCTGGGTTGGCACCGATGACGGTAACGTGCAGGTCACCAACGATGACGGCAAGACCTGGAACAACGTCACCGCCAACATCAAGGGCGTGTCGCGGGATTCGTGGATCAGCTGGATCCAGGCTAGCGCCTTCGATGCGGGCACCGCGTATGCCGCGATTGATCGGCACACATTTGGCGACATGGCGCCGTACATCTACAAAACCACGGATTTCGGCAAGTCCTGGACCGCCCTGGTAGCTCCCGCCAACAGCAAGACCTTGCGCGGCTACGTGCATGTGATCCGGGAGGATTCGGAAAAGCCGAATCTGCTTTATGCGGGAACCGAATTCGGCCTGTGGATTTCGATCGATGGCGGTGGCAGCTGGGCACAGTTCAAAGCCAATGATTTCCCGGCGGTCGCAGTTCGCGACCTGGCTCTGCAGAATCGCGACAAGTCACTCGTGCTGGCAACGCATGGCCGGGGAATCTGGGTCATCGATGACGTCACCGCTTTGCGCGCTCTCGATGCAAAGACACTGACCAGTGATGTGGCTTTTCTGCCAACACGCATGATCCAGCAGCGCATCAACTCGTCCGGCGGCTGGCCCGAGGGCGATGCGAGCTTTACCGGTCCGAATCCGAAGGCTGGTGCGGATATTGCTTATTTCCAGAAATCCCGCCACTTGTTCGGCAAGCTGAAGATCGAAGTGCTCGATACGGATGGCAAGGTGCTCGATACACTGCCGGCGAGCGTGCGTCGCGGCATCAATCACGTTTACTGGTCAATGCGTGCGCAGCCACCTCGCGTGCCGAAAGCGGCGCAGATCGCCTTCAATTCGACGCAGGGGCCGCGCGTGCCACCGGGCGATTACACCGTGCGCATGACCAAGAACACGGATGTCTTCAAAACCCGGATCCATGTTGGACTCGACCGCCGGGTTGGCTTCTCGGCGCAAGATCGACAGGCGCAATACGATGCTGCACTGAAGGTGCGTGACATCTTTGGCGACATGAGCGTGCTGGCCGACAAGATCAATACGGTGCGGGAGCAGGCCTCCGCCAAGGCGCGGAAACTCGACCCCGGCAATACGTTGCGCAAGCAGTTGGAGGCCCTCGATACGCAGGCCGACGCGATCCGCAAGAACATCGTGGCGACCAAGGAGGGCGGTGCGATCACCGGTGAGGAACGCCTGCGCGAACACACCGACTCGCTGTATGGCGCGATCATGTCCTACGACGGCAAGCCGACCGATTACCAACTGGCCCGCATCGAATCGTTGCGGCACGAGCTCGGGGACATCGAAAAGAAATTCGCCGACCTGCAATCCGGTGACCTGGCCAAAACCAACGCCGAGCTCGGAAAAGCGGGGCTCGAAACCATTGGAGTGTCGCGTGCTTCGGCATCGGCAGCTGGGGGTGGGCCAGGATCGTCAGATTTGCGCGAGGCAATGCGCGCGCTTCGCTGACAGATCCGATATGGAGTTAAGGCGCCGAGAGATTCCATTGATTGGCATTGAAGCGCTGATTTTCCTCTCATAGCCCCTGCCAAGGCAGGGGCCGCATGCTTTCCGGACGGGCATTCCATCCCCACATTCGAGCCCGGGCATGGTCGACGACAAAAGCGCGGTGGTTCGAGGCTTTGAAGTGTGGCGGTCGAAAAGCACTTGAAGCCGGCAGAATAATGTGATGGTATAACGTAACAATATGGGTGCGCGTGTGGGTCAGTGATCTGATCCGACGCGAATCATGCTTTCACACGTTACGGAATCCCCATGCGCCCCATTCCACTTGCGCTCGCCCTTTCCTTGATCCTGCTTGCCACTGCCCAGGCCGCCGAGCCTTCCACCGAAACCCAGATCGCGGCGCTCGCCGAACGTATTCATGCGCTTGAGGCGAACGCCCAGGCCCTGCAGAAGCAGGCGGCTGATGCCTTGGCTGCCGCACAGGCGGCGCAAAGCGAACTTCAGCAGATGAAAGCCGCGCAGGCCGATACGCCAGGTGTCGCGGTGGCCGCAGCCGATACCGCCTCGACGAGTGCTTCGGCAAATGCCTTCAATCCGGCCATATCGCTCATTCTCAACGGGCTCTATGAAAATCATTCGCAGGATCCGGTCAACTATCAGCGCGCCGGGTTTCCGCTGGTAGGTGAGACGGGGCCTGGCGCTGCGGGCCTGCGTCTGGGTGAGAGCGAGCTGTCGTTCGCGGCGAATATCGACGACAAGTTCTACGGTCAGCTCACCCTGACCATGGAAAGCGAAAATGGCCAGACGCATACCGGTATCGAGGAAGCCTACATCGAGACGACTGCGCTGCCGGAAGGATTCACCGCGCGTGCCGGTCGCTTCTACTCAAACATTGGCTATCTCAACAGTCACCACACGCACACGGATTATTTCAGCGACCGGCCGCTGACCTACCAGGCGTTTCTCGGCAATCAGTACGGTGATGACGGCGTGCAATTGCGCTGGGTCGCACCCACCGAAACCTATCTCGAATTTGGCAGCGAGGTCTTTCGCGGTGACAACTATCCGGCCGGTGGTGCGGCACACAGCGGCATTGGCGCGAAGACCTTCTTTGCCCACGCCGGCGGCGATGTCGGGATCGAGAACTCATGGCTTGCCGGGGCCTCGATCCTGCATGCCGATGCGCTGGCTGGCGAGGACGGTTTCAGGGGACGCGACAACATTTATCTTTTTGATTTGACCTGGAAATGGGCGCCGAACGGTGCCTTCAAGGACGCTGGTGTTGTCTTGCGCGGTGAGGCGTTTGTGGATGATCGCAAGGGTTTCGTGCTCGATCCGGAAGATCCCGATGCGCTCGCGCAAGCCTGGGATGGCAAGCGTCGCGGCGCCTATGTCGAAGGCCTCTATCGCTTCAGTCGGACATGGGATACCGGCTATCGCTATGACAAGTTGTGGGCGGCATCGAGCGGCCCCTACGCCAGCGACTTCGATCCACAACGGCACACCGCGATGCTGACCTGGCACAACAGTGAGTTCAGCCTTTTGCGCCTGCAACTCGCGCATGACCAGCCACAAGCGCATTTCATCGACAACATTCTCACCCTGCAGTATCAGGTGAGTCTCGGCGCCCACGGCGCACACAAATTCTGAGGAATCACCCGATGCGCAAGACATTTTTGTGGATGATTGTCGTGGCTGCCGTGATCAGCGCTCCAGTCCAGGCCAAGCTGCGTGTGTTTGCCTGCGAGCCCGAATGGGGATCGCTGCTGACCGAACTGGCCGGTGATGCCATCGATATCGATGTCGCCACGAGCGCCTTGCAAGATGTCCACGTTGTCGAAGCACGGCCGAGCCTGATCGCGAAGATGCGCAAGGCCGATCTGCTGGTTTGCTCAGGTGCGCAACTGGAGATTGGCTGGCTGCCTCAGTTGCTGCGCCAGGCCGGCAACGCGAAAGTCGCCTCGGGTGCCGGCAATTTCATGGCAGCGAGCCAGGTAACCACCTTGGACAAGCCTGCCAGCGTTGATCGCTCGGCGGGCGATGTGCATCCGGATGGCAATCCGCACGTCCAGCTTGATCCGTACCGCGTTCTTGCAATTGCCAAGGCGCTGAGTGCGCGCCTCGGTGAACTCGATGCGGCCAACGCGGCAACCTATCAGCAACGTCTCGCCGATTTCGAGACGCGCTGGCAAGCGGCGATCAAGCGTTGGGAAGCCAAGGCTGCGCCGCTCAAGGGCAAGGCTGTAGTCGTGCATCATTCGGCCTGGATCTATCTGCTGCAGTGGCTCGGCATGCACGAGATCGGTTCGCTCGAACCCAAGCCCGGTGTGCCACCGACCAGCGCGCACCTGTCGAGCTTGATTGATGTCACCAAGAGTGGCGGCGCCATTGCAATCATCAGTGCCGCCTACCAGGATTCCAAACCGGGTCGCTGGCTGGCCGATCGCACCGGGGTGCCGGCGCTGGTGTTGCCATTCACCGTGGGTGGCGACGATCAGGCCAAGGATTTGTTCGGCCTCTACGATTCGACGATCGACAAATTGCTTGGGGTGCTCAAGTGAATTGGGACGGCCTCGATTTCAGCATCCTTGGACCCGCCTGCCTGGCCGGACTCATCGTACTTTCCACGCATGTTCCGCTCGGCACGAAAGTGCTCGCCCGCGGCATCATCTTCATCGATCTGGCGATTGCCCAGATCGCCGCGTTGGGCGTGATCCTCGCGC
>JBDTCQ010000042.1:0-5304 GCA_039923515.1 Dokdonella sp. | reverse complement strand
CAGGAACGTAATGATCGTGGTTCCGGTGTTGATCACGAGTTGCCAGGTGTCACTGAAATCGAACAGCGGGCCGGTGACGATCCATAGGATGACGATACTGGCGGCCATGCCGAAGCAGAGGGGTTGGCCGGTGAAGCGTGCCGCACGTTTGGCGAGCTTGGTGAATGCGCCGTGGCTCATGGCTGTCTCCGTTGAGGGGCTGGAATGGATGTTGGCGCCAAGTATGGGCGCTGCTCATGCACGCTGGCAGAACACCGTCGCTGTGCCGCATGGCTCGCTTGCGGGCCGTCCTATCTGGCAATCTGGCCACTCTCGTCTGGGATCATTGCCGTGTATTTTCTTGCCTCGCAGTCACCGCGCCGCCGCCAGTTGCTTGAACAGATCAGGGTGACGTTTGATGTGCTGGACATCGACATCCCCGAGGTGCGGGCAGCAGGCGAACCGGCTTTCGACTATGTGAGCCGGGTCGCGCGCGAAAAGGCCGGGGCAGGGTTGCTGCAGGTTTCCAGCGTACCGGGTGCGGTCGTGATTGGGGCCGATACCGAGGTTGAACTCGAAGGCGAGGTGTTTGGCAAACCGGTTGATGCGGACGATGCCAAACGCATGCTCAGCCAGCTTGGCGGGCGGACGCATCGGGTCATCAGCGTGGTCTGGCTTGTCAGCGCTGGCTGCGAGGATCATGCGGTTTCGGTGTCGGAGGTGACGTTTGCTGAATTTGAGCCGGGCCAGATCGATGCCTACGTTGCTACCGGCGAGCCTTTCGGCAAGGCCGGTGCATATGCGATCCAGGGATGCGCCGCCGCCTTTGTGAGCCACCTGAGCGGCAGCTATTCCGGGGTAATGGGGCTGCCCCTGCATGAAACTTCACAGTTGCTCAGGCGATTTGGAGCAGTTTTGGCTGTCAAAAGCGATCCACAGGCCTTGCATGAAGATGAATGACGTGTATTTGGCATTCGACAACATGCGCCTGCGCCAGCTATAAATCACTTCAACTTTCCGTGCCAACATCTTGTCGTGACCGAAGAAATCCTGATCAACGTGACCCCGCGCGAAACCCGCGTTGCGCTGGTCGAGAACGGCATGCTGCAAGAGATGCATATCGAACGTGCCAGCCGTCGCGGCTATGTCGGCAATGTGTACAAGGGCAAGATCAGCCGGATCATGCCGGGCATGCAAGCCGCGTTCGTCGAAATCGGGCTTGATCGGGCGGCTTTCCTGCATGCCTCGGATATCGTCCGGCCGCAGACCATCCTGCTGGGTGAAAACGCCGAGCCGGCGCCTCAGACAACACCCCCGATCAATGAGTTGCTGCGCGATGGCCAGGAAATCATCGTGCAGGTGGTCAAGGATCCCATCGGCAGCAAGGGAGCACGCCTGACCACGCACCTGTCGATTCCTTCGCGCTATCTGGTGCTGCTTCCCTACAGTACGGTGCTCGGCGTGTCGGTGCGCATCGAGGATGAAACCGAGCGCATGCGCCTGAAGGAGATCCTGGCCGAGACGATCGGCGAGAATCCATCCGGTTACATCGTGCGAACCAATGCCGAGGGGCAAAGCCGGGATGCCCTGTGCGAGGATATCGACTACCTCGTCAAGCAGTGGAGCGCTTTGCAGCAACGCATGGCCACGGCAAAGGTCGGCGGGCGCGTTTACGAGGATCTGCCGCTGGCCTTGCGCGCGCTGCGCGACCTGATGCGTCCGACGATCGAGCGAGTCCGCATCGATTCGCGCGAGACACTCGATCGCGCACTTGAATTCACCAACCAGTTCATGCCCGAATTGGTTGATCGTCTTGAGCATTATCCCGGCGAGCGTCCGGTGTTTGATCTGTACGGAATCGAGGATGAAATTCAGCGTGCGCTGAAGAAGGAAGTTCCACTGAAATCGGGCGGCTACCTTGTGGTCGACCAGACCGAGGCGATGACGACCATCGACGTCAACACTGGCAGCTATCTCGGCACACGCAATCTCGAGGAAACCGTCTATCGAACCAACCTCGAGGCCACACAGGCGGCGGCGCGGCAACTGCGTCTGCGCAACCTTGGTGGCATCATCATCATCGATTTCATCGACATGATTGATCAGGAGCACCAGCGCCAGGTTATCCGCCAACTGGAAAAATCACTGGCCCGCGACCACGCCAAGACCACCGTCTATGAAATGTCGCCGCTGGGCCTGGTCGAGATGACGCGCAAGCGCACCACCGAAAGCCTTGAGCGGCAATTGTGCGAGGCCTGTCCGGCCTGCAGTGGGCGCGGCACGATCAAAACCGCCGAAACCGTGACTTACGAGATCTTCCGCGAGATTACCCGCGCCGTGCGCCAGTTCGATGCTGAGAAGCTGCTCGTGCTCGCGGCAAAGGATGTGGTCGCACGCATTCTCGATGAGGATTCCACCGCGGTGGCGGAACTCGAAGAGTTCATCGGCAAGACCATCCGCTTCCAGCCCGAAGAACATTATTCGCAGGAGCAATTCGATGTTGTGCTGCTCTGACGAATTCACGGGAATGTCGTTGCGCCGTCGATGATGGCTTCGATCGACAGTATGGCCAGCGGCGGCCATTTTCGATGACGCCGTTTCGCCGGCGCCTGCGCAAGGCACGTTTCCTGATGCAGGCGGCGTTTGTCACGGTCGTGATTTCCGCCGCGGTGATCGTCGCGATCGCCCAACTGACCTTGCCATGGCTGGCTGAGAATCCCCAGCGGATCGAAGCCTGGCTGTCCGCGCAACTGCACCGCAACGTGACGATTGGCCACCTGACCGGTCAATGGACGCAAGCGGGGCCGCGGCTGATATTCGATGATCTGCGAATTGGCGCCAGCGACACCGGCGAGGCCGAACTCAGCCTGCCGCGCTCGGAGTTGGCAATCAACCTGTTTGCCGCATTCCAGAAGAATCTGGCCTGGAACGAATTTCGCGTGGTCGGGCTTGATCTGGCCCTGAGTCGGCTGCCTGATGGACAGTGGAAGTTGCGCGGGCTTGATCTGGGTGACAGCGTGGGCGGCGAGACGTCGATGGGCTCGCTCGGCGCTGTCGTACTGGTTGACATGAAGCTGGCCGTGCGTGCGCCGAGTCATGCCATTGATCTCGACTTGCGCATCCCAGAACTGCGCGTGGTCAATCGCGGGCGGATCACGCGCGTGCTGGGTCAGGTCGGCACAGCCAACAGCAAGTCATCGCCATTGACCCTGGTTGCCGACATCGACCTTGGCAAACACGCGGGGCGCTTGTATGTCGCCGGACACGATCTCGACATCAGCGAGTTGAGCGGTACCCATGCGCCAGCCGGAATCACGGTGGTGGCGGCACGCGGGGATCTTCAGTTCTGGGCTGCCTGGCAGGCTGGGCAGCTCAATGAGACAGAACTCAAGCTCGCATTTGGCCAGACGATCTTGCAGGCAAACACGGAGATCAAGGTCGATAACAAGGTTTCCGTCCTGCCGCGCAGTGCCCTCGATCACCTGGCCCTGAGTGCGCGCTGGCAACGACAGCAGGGCGGTTGGCGTTTTGACCTGGCCGATTTTTCCGCTGGCTCTACGAATCCGGAAGATCGGGCGGGCAGGCTGATCGCCGAGTACACGAGTGCCGATCCGGCCTCCACCCATATTCGTGCAAGCACGCTGGAGCTGGGCAGCCTGGGCACACTGACGATGCTCAGCGATGTCGCGCCAGAGGGCTTGCGGCAATGGCTGTATCTGGCCAACCCGCAGTGTGCGGTCGATGCGCTCGACTTGCGCTGGTCGAGCGTCAATGATTTCGATATCGATGCGGTGATCTCGCGCTTCAGCAGTCGGCCGGCGGCGGCGATCCCCGGCATTGACCGACTCGCGGCGCGCTTGCGCGGTGATGGCCAGGCGGTGTGGCTGGAAGTGCCCGAACAGCACACCCGGATCGACTATCCGTTGGTCTTCCGCAAACCTTTCGAGTTCAGCCACTTTGGCGGCGATATGGTGGCTTGGCCGGACGACGAAGGCTGGCGGGTCCGCAGCCATCAGTTCGAGCTGGTCGGTGATGGCTTTGCCGCCAACCTTCAGGGTGGCGCTGGCATTCCGAGTGATGGCACGCGACCGTCGCTTGATCTGTATGTCGCCATCTCGAATGCCAGTGTCGATGCCGCCAAGTTGTTCTGGCCGGTCAATGTGATGCCCGCGACCACGGTAGAGTGGCTTGATCGCGCGCTCAATGCCGGTCACATCACCGAGGGCCTCGCTTTGGTGCGCGGTGATCTGGACAGTTGGCCATTCGATGACAATACCGGTCGCTTCGAGGCGCGCGCTGAGTTGGCTGGCCTCAAGCTGGATTTCCTGCCGGATTGGCCCAGCGGCGAAAATGTGACAGCCAGCGCCCGCTTCATCAACAACGGCATGCAGGTGAGTGCTCGCGCTGGCACCTCGGTGGCGATCAGCATTGATGAAGCGGACGCCACGATCGCCGATTTCCACGAGCCCGTCCTCGAACTTTCGGTCGATGCGCATGCCAGTGGCAAGGACCTGCTGGGCTATCTGCGCGCGACCCCGGTCGGAGCCGACCATGTCGACTATCTGCGTGGTCTCGGCATAGGCGGCAAGGGTGTGGCGCATATCGATCTGGATGTTCCGCTCAAGCACCATGAGGACATGACTCTGGATGGTTATGTGGACCTGAGCGCGGCCAACCTCGATGAATCGACGTGGGATCTGCATTTCACAGAAGCCAACGGTCGCGTTCGCTTTGGTAGGAACGGGGTACTTGCCGATGCCCTGGAAACTCGCTTCGACGGATTGCCGGTAACCCTTGGTATCGCCATCGGAACCTCGGCAAAGGATCCTGACAATTCCTTCGAAGCGAGTCTTCGCGGCGTGCTGCCGGTTGCCGTAGCTTTTGCCAAGGCGGCCGATCTTGCACCGGCCATGGCAAGCTTTCCAGGCCAGGCTGAATGGAATATCGATCTGGCGATCGGCGCCGACACAGGTTCTGCCAAGGGGCGAAAGACTCTGCGCCTGCAAAGCGATCTCGAGGGCATCGCGATCAATCTTCCGGCACCGCTGGAAAAGGCCGCCGATGCGCGCCTGCCCTTCCTGCTCACTCTCGAGATGCCGTTGATCGGGCAACCGTTCAGTGCCAGCCTCGGTGACATCCTGCAGATCGCCGGGCGTTTGCCCGCGCCAGCTACACCGCTCGCGGCGAGAATCGATCTGGGGCCTGCCGCCTCAACCAAGGAAGTGCCGGCCAGCGGCCTTGCCATCGATGGCCACGCGAAGTCGTTTGATGTGGGCGGCTGGATCGACTTGTTCAGCGCGGGCGGCGGGGGTGGTGACCTTTTGC
>JBDTCQ010000041.1:0-7695 GCA_039923515.1 Dokdonella sp. | reverse complement strand
GTGTCTGGTGCCGGGGCGTTCGGTGCCATGCGCTGGGAGAGCGGCGTCCATCGGGTGCAACGCGTGCCGGCCACGTGCCCTCGTTCTTGAATCGGGCCAACTCGGGGGTTTTGGGCGGGCGGCCCGCGTTCAGCAGCTCAAGTGCGGTCGAGTAACTGGTTGGCATGTCCGAGAGCAGCACGCGATCCTGTGGGCGCTTGGGTCCGGCCAGCGATGGCTTCACGCGGTCCATGTCGAGTTCGAGGGTGGATGAGAACTGTGCGAGCGGGGTGGCATCGTCGTGCCAGAGTCCCTGCGCCTTGGCGTAAGCCTCGACCAGGGCAATCTGCTCCTCGCTGCGTCCAGACAGGTGCAGGTATCGGATGGATTCCGCATCGATCGGGAAGATCGCGCAGGTTGCGCCGTATTCGGGCGACATGTTGCCGATGGTGGCGCGATCGGCCAGTGGCAAATGCTTGAGGCCCTCGCCAAAGAACTCGACAAATTTGCCGACGACACCATGCTTGCGCAGCATCTGGGTGACGGTCAGCACCAGATCGGTGGCGGTCGCGCCCTCGGGCAAACGGCCGGTGAGCTTGAAGCCGACCACCTGCGGAATCAGCATCGAGGATGCCTGACCGAGCATGGCCGCTTCGGCTTCGATTCCGCCCACACCCCAGCCGAGTACGCCGAGGCCATTGACCATGGTGGTATGCGAATCGGTGCCGAACAGGGTATCGGGGTAGGCCCATTCCTTGCCGTCGATCTGGCTGGTCATGACCACCCGCGACAGGTGTTCGAGGTTGACCTGGTGGACGATGCCGGTGCGTGGCGGTACCACCTTGAAGTTGTTCAATGCCTTTTGGCCCCAGCGCAGGAACGAGTAGCGCTCCTGGTTGCGCTCGAACTCGATTTCGACGTTTTTCTCGATCGCGTCGCTGGAGGCAAAAACATCGACTTGGACGGAATGGTCGATCACAAGCTCAACCGGAGCCAGCGGATTGATCAGACTCGGATCACCGCCGAGGGCAACCATGGCGTCGCGCATGGCGGCGAGATCAACCACGCACGGAACGCCAGTGAAATCCTGCAAAATCACGCGCGCCGGCATGAATGCGATTTCGGTATCCGGCTCGGCCGTTGGGTTCCAGTTGGCAACCGCACTGATGCTTTTTTCGGTGACATCGACGCCGTCTTCATGGCGTAGCAGGTTCTCCAGCAGGATCTTCATCGAGTACGGTAATTTGCCGAGTTCGAAGCGCTTGCCCAGTTTTGCGAGACTGGCGTAGCGGTAGGACTTGCCGTTGACCTCCAGGGTGTCGTGGGTCGAAAAACTGTCATTCATGGCGATTCTCCTTGCTGTCGCGGGGGCAAAGTCAGGGTCGGGAAAGCGGGCGGGTATCGTACCGCTTTGGGTCGGCGCCGGATTCGATGGCGCACTTCAGGTGGGGGCGAAAGTCCTCGACTGCAACCGATCGCCGCCTCATTGCGGGATACCGCGCCGCGTTGCGGCGAATCTCCCGAAACGGCTAAAATAGGGGGCTGCCGATCCCACGTTGCATCGCTGCTCGTTCTCCCCGCCGATGCCGCGATGGCCGTGTGCCATCGTCTTGCACACTCTTTTCGCCTGTCCACAGGATGCCTCCCATGCTGACCTCCTATCGCCAACATGTTGCTGAACGCGCGGCACTTGGTATTCCGCCGCTGCCGTTGTCCGCTCAACAGACTGCCGCTCTGATTGAGTTGCTCAAGCAACCCGGTACGGAAGACGCCGCGTTCCTGCTCGACCTGATCACGCATCGCGTGCCAGCCGGCGTCGATGATGCAGCCAAGGTCAAGGCTTCGTTTCTGGCGGCGCTGGCCTTTGGCAGCGAGCGCTGCCCGTTGATCTCGCCCGAGCGCGCGACCGAACTGCTCGGTACGATGCTTGGTGGCTACAACATCCATCCGCTGGTTGAATTGCTCGATCACGCCACGCTCGCGCCAATCGCGGCGGAAGCGCTGAAGAAATCCCTGTTGATGTTCGACGCCTTCCATGACGTCAAAGACAGGGCGGACAAGGGCAATGTCCACGCGCAGGGTGTCCTTCAGAGTTGGGCGGATGCCGAGTGGTTCACCAGTCGGCCGGAAGTGCCGGAATCGCTGACCATCACCGTGCTCAAGGTCAGCGGCGAGACGAATACCGATGACCTGTCACCGGCGCCCGATGCGACCACGCGTCCGGATATCCCGTTGCATGCGCTGGCCATGCTCAAGAACAAGCGTGATGGGATCACGCCCGAGGAAGATGGCAAGCGCGGCCCGGTTGCCTTCATTGAATCGCTCAAAGACAAGGGGCACCTGGTTGCCTACGTTGGTGATGTCGTCGGTACCGGATCGAGCCGCAAGTCGGCGACCAACTCGGTGCTCTGGTTCACCGGCGAGGACATTCCGTTCATCCCTAACAAGCGCTTTGGCGGCGTTTGCCTCGGCAACAAGATCGCCCCGATCTTCTACAACACGATGGAAGATGCTGGCGCACTGCCGATCGAACTTGATGTCAGCCAGATGGAAATGGGTGATGTCGTCGAGCTGCGCCCCTACGACGGCAAGGCGCTCAAGGATGGCAAGATCATTGCCGAGTTCAAGGTCAAGTCCGACGTGCTGTTCGACGAAGTCCGCGCGGGCGGCCGCATCCCGCTGATCGTTGGCCGTGGCCTCACCGCCAAGGCGCGTGAGTCGCTCGGTCTGCCTACTTCGAGCCTGTTCCGTTTGCCGGAAAATCCGGCCAGCAGCAGCAAGGGCTTCACTCTGGCGCAGAAGATGGTCGGTCGCGCCTGTGGCCTGGCGGAAGGCGAGGGCATCCGCCCCGGCACCTACTGCGAACCGCGCATGACCTCGGTCGGGTCACAGGACACGACCGGCCCGATGACCCGCGACGAGCTCAAGGACCTGGCTTGCCTCGGCTTCAGTGCCGATCTGGTCATGCAGTCGTTCTGCCATACCGCCGCCTATCCGAAATCGGTCGACGTGACGATGCATCACGAGCTTCCCGAATTCATCAGCACGCGCGGCGGCATTCCGCTGCGGCCGGGCGACGGCATCATCCATTCGTGGCTCAACCGCATGCTGCTGCCGGATACGGTGGGCACCGGTGGCGATTCGCATACACGCTTCCCGATCGGCATCTCGTTCCCGGCCGGTTCCGGCCTGGTCGCGTTCGCGGCGGCGACAGGCGTCATGCCGCTCGACATGCCGGAATCCGTGCTGGTGCGCTTCAAGGGTGAGCTGGAACCCGGCGTCACCCTGCGTGATCTGGTCAACGCGATTCCGCTCTATGCAATCAAGGCCGGCATGCTGACGGTCGAGAAAAAAGGCAAGAAGAATATTTTCTCAGGCCGAATTCTCGAGATCGAAGGTTTGCCGAACCTCAAGGTCGAGCAGGCGTTTGAACTGTCGGATGCCTCGGCCGAGCGTTCCGCAGCGGGCTGCACGGTGCATCTGGACAAGGCGCCGATCATCGAATACATCACCAGCAACATCGTCATGCTGAAGTGGATGATCGCTCAAGGCTACAAGGATGTACGCAGCATCACGCGCCGGATCAAGGCGATGGAAGCGTGGCTGGCCGATCCGAAGCTGATGGCACCCGACGCCGACGCCGAGTACGCGGCGGTGATCGAGATCGATCTCGCTGATGTGCATGAGCCGATCGTCGCCTGTCCGAACGATCCGGACGATGTGAAGACGCTTTCCGATGTCGCCGGTGCGGTCATCGACGAAGTTTTCATCGGTTCGTGCATGACCAATATCGGCCATTTCCGTGCGGCATCGAAACTGCTCGAAGGCAAGCGCGACATCCCGACCAAGCTCTGGGTAGCTCCACCCACCAAGATGGACGCCGCTGAACTGACCAAGGAAGGCCACTACGGCACCTTTGGCACGGCAGGAGCGCGCATGGAAATGCCGGGTTGTTCGCTGTGCATGGGCAATCAGGCGCAGGTGCGCGAAGGGGCTACGGTGTTCTCCACGAGTACGCGCAACTTTCCCAACCGTCTCGGCAAGAACGCCAATGTTTATCTGGGCTCGGCCGAGCTTGCCGCGATCTGCTCGCGTCTTGGGCGGATTCCGACCAAGGAGGAATACATGGCTGACATGGGCGTGCTCAAGGCCAGCAGTGAACAGATCTATCGCTACCTGAACTTCGATCAGATCGAGGAATTCAACGAGATTGCCGCAACCGTTTCCGCCTGAACGGGCGTCGGGCGGGTTCTGGAGTTGGCGTGAGCGGTGCGATTGTGCTGCTCAACATGCAATCGACGGCTTATTCCCATAGAGTGCGGGTTGGTCGTCGCGACCCGATACAGGCAGGAATGAGGCCATCGGTGATCGGCATTGCGACAAGGGATGAGTGCGAGGCGTAATGTCGTCAGTTCAGGAAAATCTTGGGCCTGAGGAGAGCGGATCCGACAATGGATTCGTTCGCGAGCTTCTGCATGTCTCGGAAATGGCAATCCTCGCTGAACTCGCGGCGAGTGAGGCAAACCGCCGCTTCGGCGTTCCGGCGTTGGCCTTGGCCTGGAATACCGAACGCATCCATGCGGATGGAAGCAGTGAACTGCAGGGCTGTCATCCACCGGTCAGGGTCGATGGCCCGGATGTGCGGCGGGTTTCCTTGTTCAGCGCAGCCAATGGCATGCGTGTCGAACTTTCCTGGAAGCCGGCCAGCGACCCCGGTTTGGGCTTGGGCACGGAGTGGGATCGGTTTCTCGACGATCTGGCGGTTGTCGCCGAGCGCATCCTGCAGCGTTATTCGCTGGCCCAGTCGGTCCATCGGCTGGAACGTGCCGAGCATGTCCAGCGCGCCCTGTTTGCGATTGCCAACATGGCCAGTTCCGACCTTGACATGCCCGACATGCTTCGCGACATCCATGAGATCGTCGGCTGGCTCATGTACGCCGAGAATTTCTTCATCGTGCTGTACGAGCCCGAGCGCGACAGTCTGAGATTTCTGTACTTTGTCGATACGGTCGACCACGATATCCTCAACCCTGATCGGGAAGTCAGCGCCAGCGAGATTCCCAACAGCCTGACCCTGGCGACGATCCGCAGCGGTGAATCGCAGATGGGGCCATCGAAGCAGATCCAGGCACGGCTCGGACTCAAGGAAGGTGGCAATATCGGCCCGGATTCCGAGGATTGGCTCGGTGTGCCCATGATCGGCCCTGCGGCGGCCATCCGCGGTGCCATTGTCGTGCAAAGCTATATCACCGAGGCGCGCTACACCGAAGAAGATCGCGCCATACTCAATTACGTCGCACAGCACATCCTGACCGCACTCGAACGCAAGCAGGCCAAGACCGAACTCGAAAGCCGTGTTACCGAACGCACCCGCGAGCTGGCCGATGCGATTGGGGAATTGCAGCAGGAAGTCGCCGAGCGTCAGCGCGGAGAGCGCTTGCAGCGTGCCTTGTTCGACATCGCCGAGTGTGCCGCTGCGGCCGATTCCCTGGGTGATTTCTATGCCAGCGTGCATGGCATCGTCGGTGGCCTGTTGAATGCGCGAAACTTCTACATAGCGCT
This sequence comes from Dokdonella sp., assembly GCA_039923515.1. Lineage (GTDB taxonomy): Bacteria > Pseudomonadota > Gammaproteobacteria > Xanthomonadales > Rhodanobacteraceae > Dokdonella. The sequence goes on along the minus strand of JBDTCQ010000041.1, from coordinate 2,154 downwards.
GGTCACCGATGGCGGCGATGAGCTTGAGTTCCCCTATTCGGTCGATGAGGTCAACCCGGTACGCCCGCGGCGGCCGATGACCAATGGCATGACCGAGTACGTGTTGCGCACCGGCCAACCTCTGCTTGCTGATCAGGCCAAGCTGGCCGAGCTGATGGGTGCGGGCGATGTGCAACCTTTCGGTAAACTCGCCAACTACTGGCTCGGTGTTCCGCTCATTTGCAACGATTCGGCCGTCGGGGCCGTGGCCGTTCAGAGTTACTCGGACGAAACCGTATTTTGTGAGCGCGATCAGGAACTGCTGACTTTCGTTGCGTATCACATCGCGAATGGCCTGGAGCGCAAGCGCGCCCAGGAATCGCTGATCCACGACAATGCCGAACTGGAAGCGCGCGTCAACGAGCGCACCCGCGAGTTGGCTTTGGCCAATCGTGATCTGACCGAACAGATTCGCGAGCGCGAACGCATCGAGGCGCGTCTGACCCACGAAGCGTTCCACGATATGTTGACCGGCCTGCCCAATCGGGCCTTGCTGCTGCAGCGCCTTGGCACCGCCATTCAGCGCTTCCGGCAAGATCACGACCAAGGTTACGCAGTCCTGTTTCTAGATCTCGATCGATTCAAGGTGGTCAATGACAGCGTCGGCCATCTGGTTGGCGACGAGATGCTCAAACAGGCGGCCTTGCGTCTGGCCAGTGCGAGTGCGCCGTTCCTGGTCGCACGTCTGGGTGGAGACGAGTTTGCCGTGCTCATCGATAGCCTGCCGAACCATGCCGTGGCGACAACCGTCGCCCAGCGTCTGATTGATGCGCTCAAGGATCCGATTCGGGTCGCGAGCAAGGAAGTGTTTACCTCGGCCAGTGTCGGCATCGCCTATGCGGATGCCCAGTACACGCGTGCCGAGGAATTGCTGCGCGATGCCGATACCGCGATGTATCGAGCCAAGGCCCGCGGCCGCCAGTGCTACGAGATCTTCGACGAGAACCTGCGCGCCGAAGCAATGCGCGCGCTCGATCTGGAAAGTGATCTTCGCCACGCCCTGGTCAGGCGCGAGTTCGAACCGTATTTCCAGTCCATCGTCTCGCTGCGTGATGGCAAGGTGCTCGGCTATGAAGCCCTGTTGCGCTGGAATCATCCGAAGCGCGGCCTGCTTCTGCCTGCGGATTTCCTCGCCGCCGCCGAGGAAAACGGTTGCATCGAACAGATCGACTGGCAGATGTTCTCGATGGCCTGCAAGCAGGCACAGCGTTTGCCCGATTCCACCTATATCTCGATCAATGTGTCGGCACGACGCCTGCGGGTGCCGGATTTTGATGAGGTTGCCTTGCGTACAATCGAGAGCAGTGGACTGGCACCGCGGCGCGTGCGCCTTGAAGTGACCGAAGGCGCCTTGCTGGACCAACCCGAGCAGATGCGCAACATCCTGATTCGCCTGCGCAAGGCGGGCGTGCTCGTGCAACTGGACGATTTTGGAACCGGCTATTCGTCGCTGAGCTATCTGCACCGGTTTCCGATCTATTCGCTCAAGATCGATCGCTCCTTCATTTCCGATCTGTCCGCGCAAGGTAGCAGCCCCGCCGTGGTCAAGGCGATCATTGCACTGGCCGCCTCGCTTGATGTCGAAGTCATCGGCGAGGGTATCGAAACACCGGCGCAACGTGACGCCCTGATCGACATGGGATGTGAGTTCGGCCAGGGTTTCCTTTTCTCGTACCCCTTGCCGATCGAACAAGTCTGCTGACCACAGGCTGTGCCGCCCGGCGCTTGGGCAAAGCCAACTCCGGTTCAGGTGTCCGCCGTTGCAGGCTTGCACGGCCTGCGGGCTGGAGCTTGACGCGTTAGAATTGCGATCCCTTGTCGCAATCCGAATTCCGTCATGAGCACGACTGCCGAGAATCTGCCTCAGAGTGATGTCCCCGAACGCCAGGCTCCGCTGCGTTTCGTCACGGCTGCCAGCTTGTTCGACGGCCACGATGCCGCGATCAATATCATGCGACGCCTGATCCAGTCGCAGGGTGCCGAAGTGATCCATCTCGGCCACAACCGCTCCGTCGAAGACGTAGTCCGCGCAGCCTTGCAGGAAGATGCTGACGCGATTGCGCTGTCGTCCTATCAGGGCGGCCATGTTGAATACTTCAAGTACATGGTCGACAT
>JBDTCQ010000040.1:0-13840 GCA_039923515.1 Dokdonella sp. | reverse complement strand
CGTACCTGTTCCGGGGTCATGCGCTTGAACGCACGCATCAGCGCGTGGACATCGCCAGGGCCGATCGGACGCAACAAGAGCATCGCGCCATCGTCGAGAAAGACTGGCGTGCCTGACTCCGTGTGGGCCGGCCGATTCTCGGGCGACGCAGCCAACGGATTGTGGCTGGAATGACGGAATGCCGTACGCAGGGGAGGTATCACCAGCAGATTCATGCTGGCATTGTGCGGTACCGAATTGGAGCGAACTATCCAATCGGGAGTTCAGGTTGTGTCTCGTTCAGCTCACCTGGACGACCGCCCCAGGGCATCGAGATGCACGGAAAACGCCTGCAGACGCTCGATCACGTCGTCGACTTCGATCAGATCCATGACGCCCGGGTACTCGAGTTTGGTGCCCCAGCTGAGTTTTTCGGCTGCTTTGCGCCGGAATTTGCGCGCCGCCACGTCGTAGCGATCGACACACCATTGCTGATCCGAGTAAGGCCCCGAGCGCTGCGGGTTGCTTGCCGCATGCAGGCCGAGAACCGGTGTGCCAACCGCGTTGGCCATGTGCATTGGACCTGAATCCGGTGCCAGCACGAGATCGGCTCGCCGAAGCAAGGCAAGCAGTTGCTTGAGTGTGTCCTTGCCGGTCAGGTCGATGCACGGCGTCTTCATCACCGACAGGATCTCGTCGGCAAATTCACGCTCAAACGAGCTGGGTCCACCGCAAAGGACGACGCGCCAGCCCAGTTCGTTCATCGCGTAGTCGGCAACCGCGGCATAGCGCTCGGCGCGCCAGTTGCGCAGGCGATGGCTCGATGTTGGACTGATCAGCAAGGTTCGCCGGCCTCGCGGAAGGTGGCGGTCGGCAAACTCCTCGGCCTCGGCTGGAATCGGAATATCCCAGCGTACCGTGTCCTGGATCAAGCCCAGCGGTTCGAGAAAACTCGCCATCGCATCCAGCACATGCTGGCCCTTGCGCGACGGAATCCGGCAGTTGATGAACAGGCCATGCAGGTCCTTTGAACGCGCGCGGTCGTAGCCGATGCGCAGCGGTGATTTGACCAGCACGCTGAGGATGTTAGAGCGCAGCGCGACCTGCATATGCAGCAAGGCCGAAAAGCGGCGTCCGGCCAGCTTCTCGCGCACGGCGCGGAAGCCTTCACGTTTCGCTGATTTGTCGAACACGATGAACTCGACACCCGGCAGATCGCCGACGACGCGATGCTCAAGCTTGCCGATCAGCCAGGTCAGACGGGTCTGCGGCATGGCCGCCTGCAGCGTTCGCACCAGTGGCACCACATGGGTGACATCGCCGATCGCTGATGTTCGCAGAATGCACAACGATTCCAGCGCGGTGCCGGTTTCGAGAGCTTTTCGGTTCCGCATTCGGTGACGCACTCCTGAACAATCATTGGTCGCCCATTGTCTCAGGCCTCGGCGGGTGGTGCGAAGTGCATTCAGTCACACCCTACTCAGCGCGCCACTCGATTGATCGATTAAGGAGCGGTCGCGTAGGACTTGATAGAATTCATCATTCGGTTTACCCACCACCCCAAGCCAATGATCAAGGCGCAAATCCAGAAAACAGCCCGCGGTGCAATCCTGTTCGATTCTGTACAGGTCGCCAACGCGGATGAAATGTGGTTCGCGCAGGTTGCCAGCGCCAGCGACGAGCAACATGCGGGGCGCGGCGCGGTCGTGTTCTTCGAGGCACCTTTTGGCGCCTGCGTGCTGCGTCACTACCATCGTGGCGGGTTGGCCGCTCGGCTCAGCGAAGATCGCTACCTGTGGACGGGCCGCGAACGCACTCGTGCCTTTCGTGAGTTCCGCTTGCTTGCCGAGCTCGCTGAGGACGGTTTGCCAGTACCGGCACCACTGATGGCGCGCTATGTGCGCACACGCTTGAGGTATCAAGCTGACTTGATCACACGCCAGATTCCGGCGGCGCAGACTCTGGGCGAGCGACTTGTTGCGCGCGCGCTCGATGCGGCCCTGGCCACAAGGGTCGGGCGCACTCTGGCCGATTTTCATGCGAAAGGTGTCTGGCACGCTGACCTCAATGCAAACAATGTGATGGTCGATGCGGGTGGCAAGGTCTGGTTGATCGATTTTGATCGTTGCGCACGACGCAAGCCGGCAATGACCTGGCAACTGGCGAATCTGCAACGTCTGTGGCGTTCGTTCGGCAAGTTGCAGGCGCACAAACTGATGAGCGATTTCGATGCGGTGTTTCGACATCCGCTGCTGGCCGCCTACCACCGCAGCCTCGCTGATCGCTATGCGCATGGAGAGCGCTCGTGAGTCTCTCCCTGCGATTTCTCGGAGTCGGCAATGCCCATGCGATTGAGCTGGGTTCATCCGCAGCAGTGATCGAGCGTGATGGCGAAGCGCTGCTGATGATTGATTGTGGGCCCGATGCACTGACGGCTTATTTGCAACACTATCAGTCGGCACCGAAGGCGATTTATCTGACCCACGCGCACATGGATCACGTGGGTGGGCTGGAGCGGCTTTTCTTCTCAACTTATTTCAATGTCGAGCTATGCGGAAAACTGCAGATCTATGCGCATGCCGCCCTCGTGCCGATCCTGCAGTCGCGAGTTGCCGATTATCCGCAAGTGCTTGCCGAAGGTGGCGCGAATTTCTGGGATGCCTTCCAGTTGATTCCGCTGTCGCGCGGCTTCTGGCATGAAGGACACTGGTTCGATGTGTTCCCGACCCGGCACCACGCGCCCATGACATCGTTCGGTCTTGGCTTGCGCGGCAGCGTGGTCTGGACCGGCGATACGCGACCCATCCCGGAAATTCTCGAAAGCATTGCCGGATCAAACGAGCTGGTCGCCCACGATTGCGTTGTGCATGGCAATCCTTCGCATTCCGGCATCGAAGACATTGAACGCGAATATCCAGTCGATCTGCGCGAACGCCTGATCCTTTATCACTACGGCTCGGCAGCTGAGGCTGCTGCGCTGCGTGGGCGCGGCTATCGCGTTGCCGATCGCGGTGAGGTGATCAGCCTGTCGGCAGCGCATGAGTCGGTCGTCATTGCTCCTCGCGTGCCCGCTTGATGGATGAGCGGATGGCCTTGCGGATCAAGGTTGCGCCGACACGAGACCAGCGCTCGCGGGCGCTGAAGGATCTGCGCATCTCGGTGATCGACCGCTGCAATTTCCGTTGTCCGTATTGCATGCCGGAAGACGACTATCCGCGCGACCATCAATTCCTGAGCAAGTCCCAGCGCCTGCGTTTCGAGGAAATCGAGCGCCTTGCTTCGATCTTTGCCGGCCTTGGCGTGCACAAGCTGCGCTTGACGGGTGGCGAACCCTTGCTGCGCAGGGAACTGCCTGAACTGGTGCGACGCCTGGCGGCGATTGATGGTATCGATGACGTCGCCATGACAACGAATGGCAGCCTGCTGCCCGGGTCAGCGCAGGCCTTGCGCGATGCGGGGCTGCATCGAATCACACTGAGCGTCGATACGCTCGATGCCGATGTTTACCGCAAGTTGTCCGGCGATCACGGCGAGGTCAGCGAAGTCCATGCCGCAATCGATGCGGCGATGACAGCCGGATTTGTTTCGCTCAAGCTCAACAGCGTCGTGATGCGTGATATCAATGACGCACATGTGCTCGACATGATCGAACATTTCCGTGGCAGCGGGCATGTGTTGCGCTTCATCGAATACATGGATGTCGGCACCTGCAACGAATGGCGCCGAGATCTGGTTGTGCCCAGTGCGGAACTGCGCGCACGCATCCAGGCGCGCTGGCCGTTGCGCGCCTTGTCCGCCAACTACGGTGGCGAGGTTGCTCAGCGCTGGGAATTTGTCGATGGTGCCGGCGAGATCGGCTTCATCAGCTCCGTCAGTGAACCGTTCTGTGGGGACTGCACGCGCGCGCGGCTTTCCGCCGACGGACGCCTGTATACCTGCCTGTTTGCCAACAGCGGACATGATCTGCTCGGCCCGATGCGCGCCGGTGCCAGCGATGCCGAACTGGCCGCGCTGATTGCCGCCCTATGGTCGGCACGGGATGATCGTTACAGTGAAATCCGTGGCCAGGCGCGAGATCCAAGACGACAGCATGTCGAGATGTATGAAATCGGCGGCTGAGCCATGATGGTACGGCTATTTACACGGGAACCAGGATCAGGATGTCGGAAAAACTCAGTCATATCGACCCATTCGGTCGACCGGCCATGGTCGACGTCGGCGCCAAGCAGGCAACACGCCGCGTGGCGGTGGCTATCGCCCGCGTGCATTTTCCGGCTGAAGTTGTGGCGGCTCTACAGGCCAATGAACTGCGCTCGGCCAAGGGTCCGGTACTCGATACCGCAATCATCGCCGGCACCTTGGCGGTCAAACGCACGCATGAACTGATTCCGTTCTGCCATCCGCTGCCGGTTGAAAGTTGCCGCTTCGAGACCGAGTTCGTTTCTGCCAGCGAACTGGTCATACGTTGCGAAGTGGCGATCACCCACAAGACCGGTGTCGAGATGGAGGCACTGACCGGGGCCAGTATCGCGGCATTGACCGTGTATGACATGTGCAAGGCGCTGAGCCACGAGATCGTGATTGCCGATATCCGTCTGCTCGACAAGCGCGGCGGCAAGCACACGGTTAAAGCGGGCAGGGTGGAGAAATGAACTATCGCCTATTGTATTTTGCCAGTCTTGCCGATCGTGCCGGCTGCGCAACAGAATCGGTCGAATCGCAAACGACCGATCTGTCCGTGCTGTATGCGGAAGTTGCCCGGCGCCATGGCTTTAGTTTCGGAACCGAGCGTCTGCGCGTAGCCGTTGGCGATCGCATCGTCGATTGGAATCATGTGCTGAATGACGGTGACGAGATCGTCTTCCTGCCACCGGTATCGGGCGGATGAGCGATTTCAGTCTCTCTGCGAGCCCCATCGATAGCGCGGCCGAATCGCGTCGTCTCGATGACGCCGGTGCTGGCGCCTGTGTCGTATTTGAAGGTTGGGTGCGCAACCACAATGAAGGTCGCGCTGTGCATCGCCTCGATTACCAGGCGTTTGCACCGCTTGCCTTGAGCGAGGGCGAGAAGATCCTCGCCGAGGCCCGCTCACGTTTCGCATTGCGCGCGGCAAGCGCCGTGCACCGCACAGGCAGTCTTGAAATTGGCGACATGGCGGTCTGGGTTGGGGTCAGTGCCGATCACCGAGGCGCGGCCTTTGACGCGTGCCGTTGGATTATCGACGAGATCAAGCAGCGCGTGCCGATCTGGAAGAACGAGCACTACGCCGATGGCGAATCCGGCTGGCTGCATCCCGACAATTCGCCGGTCGATTGCGTGCGCTGATCGTGATCCGTGAGCGCGTCCGGATCAGATACTCATTGGCAGTGAAACTTCATTCATGCGAGGCAAGATCATGCGGATAATCTGGTTTCTCGCGCTGAGCGCCTTGCCCGTCATCGTCGACGCGCAGCCAACATTCGATTGCGCGGCTCCGGCAGCGCCAATCTTGAACAACCCGGTTGTGCTCGGCAATGGCAGCGTTGGCAGCGTAACGAGCACGAGCTTGCAGAGTGCGCTCGATGCCGGTGGTTCGATCCGCCTCAATATCGGTACCTCGACATTGATCGTTGCCAGCGAGTTGCGCATTACGCGAGCGACCCGACTCGATGCCGGTGGCGCCACGCTTTCCGGTGGCAATGTCCGGCGTGTGTTGCGCGTTGAGAATCCGAACAACCTGACCTACGCATTTGATTTGCTCAACGCAACGATAGCGAATGGATCGACTCCAACGGGCTCAGGTGCAGGGCTGTGGAAGCCGAGCGGCGGGCCGTGGCAAGCGGTGGCGATCCGTATCTTCAATTCCCGCTTCACCGGCAATCACGCGATTGCGGCCGCGCAGGACGATGGCGGCGGTGGCCTCTATGTGATTGGTGCGAGTGGATTGACCCTGGTCAATACGGTGCTCGATGCAAATACTGGTTCCAACGGTGGCGCAATTTATTCGCTGGGGTCAAAGCGAGTCGATCTTTTTGACAGCGTAATCGCGGGCAATGCAGCAACCGGCAGCGGCGGCAATCCCGGCAACGGCGGCAATGCGGGTGGCATCGGCATCGACGGCGCTGATCGGGATGTCAATTTGTGTCGCTTGCGCTTGATCGGAAATCAGTCAAACGCCTATGGCGCAGGCTTGTTCACGACGGTCTATGACACAACCAGTTTTACCCGCATCGTCGACTCGACCGTGCAGGGCAACAACAGTGTCGGCACCAGCAACGCGCATACCGGCGGCGTCTATATCCAGGGTGGGCCGTTCCTGATTTCCGGTTCGACCTTTCGCGACAATCAGGCATCAGGCTATGGCGGCTTGTCGATCTTCGATCACCAGACCGCCACCCTCATTCGTGCCAGCGGCTCGATCAGCAACAGTACGTTTGTCGGCAATGTGGCGCGGACCGGCCTCGGTGGTGCGATGAACCTGCAGGGCAGTGGTGGGCTGATGTTGCAGAATTTGACGATCGCCAACAACGTCGCCCAATGCGATGTCTGCTTTGCCGCAGGTATCAGCAATGGCGTTGGGCTGGACATCACGATGCGCAATACGGTGTTCCAGAACAATACGGCGGGCAATGCCTATAATCCCTGGGCCATGCTCCATCCGGTCAATGGCAGCAATAACCTGCAGTGGCCGAAAATCCGTCCCGTTTCGAATCAATCTGAAACTCCGGTCACGGCGGGCGCCGTGTTCGCCAATGCGCAATTGCAGGCTGTCGCGATGAATGGCGGGCTGACTGAAACGATGGGCGTGCCAAACGGATCGCCGGCGCTCAATGCGGGTACCTCGATGGGCGCGCCGATGAGCGATCAGCGCGGCAAACCGCGCAATGGCGCTGTCGATATTGGCAGCTTCGAATTGCAGGCCGACACTATCTTCGTCAACGGCTTCGAACTGGTGCCCGTCTTGCAATAAGGCTGCTCCCCATTCACGATCGCGCGCTTCGGGTGCCACGGCTTCATGTCGCATCCTCGGCCGGGATCAACTGTAAGTTCGCCACGGGGTCGAAAGGGCGGCGCGGAGAACCCTCTGTCCATCGCTCCACCGGGGTTTCTGTTTCATGGCGAATGCTGGCTTGGCCATTTTCACGGTCTGTTCCAACAATTACGTGCCGATGGCAAAGGTGTTGCTGGAAAGTGCGCATCGACATCATCCCGACGCGACACTTTTTCTGTGCCTTGCAGACGAACCGCTGGCGGATGATGGCTTTTATCCGCAGCGATGCACGGTGATTCGAAGCGATGCGCTTGAGATCCCGAATTTCAGGGATTTTGCGTTTCGTTACGACGTCATGGAATTCAATACCGCGTTGAAGCCTTTCATGTTCCGGCATCTGCTCGCGCGTGGGTATCGTCGCGTGATTTATCTGGATGCGGACATCGAGATCTATGCGCCGCTCAAGCCGGTGCTTGACTTGCTCGATCAAGGCGCCAGTTTCGTGCTGACCCCGCATCTGACCAAGCCGGCGGAACGCGACGCCTATCCGGATGATCTCGGCATCATGCGAGCGGGTGTCTACAACCTCGGCTTTCTCGGCGTCGGTGCGAGCGAAGAAACGGATCGAATCCTGCGCTGGTGGTCGCGGAAGTTGCAGTTTGACTGTACCAACGATCAGGATCGCGGCATCTTCGTTGACCAGAAGTTCATGGATCTGGTGCCTGGGTTTGCGGAGCATGCTCGAATTCTTCGTGATACCACCTGCAATGTGGCGTATTGGAATCTCGATCAACGCGAATTGGGCCGATCGGGCGATGCCTGGTTTGTCGATGATCGTCCCTTGTGTTTTTTTCATTTCAGCGGCATCCGTGTCAACGACACGACGCGACTTACCAGATATTCGAATGCCTTCCGCGACCTCGATGGCCATGAGCCGCTGGCGACGCTCGCAAGTTGCTATCTGGAACGCTTGCGTGCGAACGGCCACGGGTCGATTCCGAACGCGACATACAGCTATGGCCGCTTCGCATCCGGCACGCCGATTCCTGCGCAGGTTCGGCAGATGTATCGGCAGAGCCATGTCAGCTGGTCGCTCGGCGATCCATTTGAAACCTACGAGGAGTACCTGCATCTCCCGTGTGTACCGCGAGCCGGATCCAGGCACTTGCCAGTAACCCGGTTCATGAAATATCTGTACGCCACGGATGAGAGCCTGCGCCAACGCTTCAACCTGGAAACGCTGGAAGGTGCAGAAGCCTATGTGCGCGCGCAAATCGGCACCGCGCAAACCCGAGAGTGGGACCGACGGCTTGTCGAAACGGCCCTGTTGCGCAGCGGGCGGAACTCTTTGCGTGCAGTCACCCGAAAGCTGCCCGCGAGGCTCAATGCTGGCGATCCACTGGTGAATGTCATCGGATATTTTCGACTTGCCGTCGGCGTTGGCGAGTCGGGTCGCAAGATGCTGATGGCGCTAGATGATGCTGGAGTGGATGTGCGTGGTCTTCCGGTGCATTTTGGCTCCGATTCCAGGGCGATTGAAGTGGGCATGGATACTCATTTTGTGGAGGAAGCGACCGCGCCGATCCAGTTGTTCAATATCAATGCCGACCAATTGCCGCGGACCATCGAGCATCTGCAGCCGATGTTGCGCAAGGATGCCTATCGAATTGTCATGCCGTTTTGCGAGCTTGAGGAGTTTCCGCAGGCGTGGCTGGCCGCATTCGATCTCGTGGATGAGGTATGGGCGCCAACCCGATATGTGCAATCCATCCTTGCTCCGCATTTGTCGATTCCTGTCGTATACATGCCATCTCCCTTGACAGTGCCGGCCCCACCTGACTGCAGTCGCTCCGAATTCGGCTTTCCTGATGACGCTTTCCTGTTCTTCTTTGCTTTCGACTATTTCTCCTACGTCGAGCGCAAGAATCCGATGGCGTTGGTCCGCGCATTCAAGAGGGCATTTGCCTCTGCGGATCCCGCGCGGCCGGTCAAACTGGTAATCAAGACGTTGAACGCGGATGCGGCGAGCGAGGAGAGCGATGCCTTGCGCGAAGCGCTGCGCGATGAACCCGACATCATTCTCGTGGATTTGATTCTGGATCGGGAGAAGACGCTTCAGCTGATCAATGTTTGTGACGCAGTGGCGTCGCTGCATCGAAGTGAAGGGCTTGGTCTGATCGTGGCCGAGGCCATGGCGTTGGGCAAACCCGTGATTGCCACCGATTATTCGGCGACCACCGAACTGGTTACGCCCAGCACCGGTTGGCCTGTGGATTTCAAGCTTGTTGCGGTGGGCGCTGGCAAGTATCCATACAGCCAGGGGCAGGTCTGGGCCGAAGCAGATGAGGAGCATGCCGCGTGGCAGATGCGAGAGGTCGTCAACAATCCGCTCGAGGCGAAGCGACGGGCGGATTCAGCCAAGGCTTTCCTCAACGCAAGCTTCGGAGCGGATATCTGCGCCAGGCATTTGCGCAAGAGAGTTGCGGAATTGCAGTCCAATGGCGGCGCGATGCGACAATCAACCGAAATTCTTTCCAGTGTCGACGCATGATCTACAGGGGATTCATCAGCATGGCATCGAAATTGGGCGCTCTGACAGCAAGCGGCAACGTGGAGCGACTCGATTCCACGCCGACATACCTACCGGCGACGCAGCAACCGGAGAATGAACGGGCATTCAGCAAGCACTTGCATATCGAGTTGGATCTTGAGGATTGTCGCGAGGAAAACCGACGCCTGCAGGCGGCGCTGAAGCAGATGCGCGCTGAAATGCTCGAGTTGAATCAAGCCGTGGATCGCAGTGTGCTGCCGGAAGAGCTGAATCGCTTGCAGCTGCTTGTCGAGGACAAAGAAAAGCGCCTGGGAAATCTTGTTTCGTCACTGTCATGGAGAGTCACCGCTCCATTGCGATGGCTGGCGCGCTTGACTGGTTTTCGCTGAAAGTTGCCTCGACGGGATGAGCTGAACGGGATATCGGTTGCTCCCGGCAACGAAGAAGGTGGCGTCTTTCGAACTCCCGCCGCGTTGCGTGAATCCAATTACCCGATCACTCCGCGGCTGGCTGTTGATATGGGGATTGCGTTGCCGGAAAAGGCCGCAACATTGAGGTCGACGCGGTATGCGTAAATGGAGTCGATGCAATTCCCTTCACTTTGGCGAGATACGATTCGGTGGTAGGTTCGCTTGAGTCTTGTCGGGTATAGTCAAACGCTGTCCAATCCGGTGGTAACCATGTTCGATTCTGTAGTTGATTTTCTGACCAATGGCCTGACCCATGCGTCCTGGCCGATGCTCGTGTTGTGTTTCCTCGTGACCTCACAACTGACCATTTTTTCGGTGACTCTGTATCTGCATCGCAGTCAGGCGCATCGCGGCGTGGATTTCCATCCGGTGCTGGCGCACTTCTTCCGCTTCTGGGCCTGGTTCACGACCGCCATGGTGACCAAGGAATGGGTCGCGATCCATCGCAAGCATCACGCCAAGTGCGAAACCGCAGAAGATCCGCACAGCCCGCAGATCTACGGCATACGCAAGGTCCTGCTCGATGGCGTCGATCTGTATCGACAGGCACGCCGCGACAGTTCGATCACCGAGAAATACGGTCGTGGCACCCCGAGCGACTGGCTTGAGCGCCATGTTTACGGTCGCCATCCCGAGTTGGGGCCAACCCTGATGCTGTTTGTCCTGTTTGCGATGTTCGGTCTGTGGGGTGTCGTGATCTGGGCGGCGCAGATGGCCTGGATTCCGCTGATGGCGGCGGGAGTCATCAATGGCCTCGGTCACTGGTGGGGCTATCGCAACGTGGAAAGCGACGACACCTCGACCAACCTGACCCCCTGGGGATTGATCGTTGGAGGCGAGGAACTGCACAACAATCATCATGCCTTCCCAAGTTCGGCCAAATTCTCGCTGCGCAGTTTCGAGTTCGACATCGGCTGGATGATGATCCGCATATTCAGTTTCGTGCGCCTGGCCAAGGTTATTCGGGTTGCGCCATCGCTGGATATTCGTGATGACGTGCATGCGCCGGACACCGACACGATCAAGGCCTTGCTCACGCACAAGTTTCAGGTCATGACCGATTACTTTCGCGGCGTGATCGTGCCGACGCTGAGCGACGAGTTGAGTCAGGCCGGAGCCAGCATCAAGGACATGCCGCGCCGATTGCGCAAGGCCTTGTCGAGTGGCGGACGCTGGCTCGACAACGACGCTCGCGAGCGCCTCGGAGGTTGGATCAATCAGAGGCCGGCGATGGCGACGGTCATGGAATATCGTGCGCGCCTGCACCAACTGATGGAGGGGCGCAACGGCGAAGCCATGCTTGAAGGGCTCAAGCAATGGTGCCGTGAGGCGGAAGAAAGCGGCAATCGCGCCTTGCAGGAATTCGCCGGCCGGATCAAGGGCTACCGTCTGGCTCATTCGGGTTGACCAACGTGCTCATCCGATACTGAAAAAGTGAGCGGCGCGGGTCACGCCAGATGGCTGGCCCGGATTTTGCTGTGTTTCGCCTCACTGCCGGCATTCTCTGTCGGTAGTCATTTTTTTACTTCAATTCGACAAGAGGTGACTCCCTGTGTCCAAGTTCATCCGCATTATCGCTCTCGCATCCTTGCTGTCCTTGCTGTCCTTGATTGGCAGCGCACCGGTATTCGCCGCCAGCAACTCCAAGGTCATCGTCGTCAACAAATCGAGCTGGGCGATCCATCAGATGTATTTTTCACCAACCGATGAAACCGAATGGGGCCCTGATCAGCTTGGCAAGCAGACGATCGAGACGGGTGAGCAGTTCACACTGACCGGCATTCCGTGCGACAAGTGGGATGTCAAGGTGGTCGATGAGGATGGTGATGAATGCGTGGTCGAAAATGTGGGCTTGTGTGAGGACGCCGACAAGTGGGTGATCAACGACAGCGATCTGCTCGGTTGCCAGGCCGCCACTGACTGAGTTGCACCGGCTCCAACAAAAACCCGCCAAATGGCGGGTTTTTTTTGGCGAGGCTGGTGAACCTGGTTTCTCAGCAGACCTTGGCCATCGTCAGAGGCTCTCCCGGCTGATGCTGGCCGGGATTGACGATGCGCAGCTCCCGCTGCGGGAACGGGAAACTGATGCCGGCGCTGTCAAAGCGCTTCTTGATCATCTCGGTGAGTTCGCATTTGCTCGCAAAATAATCCGCGTTGCCGACGTGGCAGCGCACGCCCAGTCTGACACTGCTTTCAGCCAGTTCATAAACCATCACGTTCGGGGCAGGGTCCATCAGGATGCGCGGGTCGGTCCGCATGATCTCGAGGGCGATCGATCTGGCCTGTTCGATGTCGTCTGCATAGCCGATGCCGATGATCAGTTCAATGCGGCGAATCGTGTCCGGAGTCAGGTTGATGATCGAGTCATTGGTGATCAATGCATTTGGCAAGGTGATCACTTGGTTGTCTGCACCACGCAGTCGGGTCTGGAAGATGCTGACCATCTCGACCTTGCCGGTGACGCCATTGATCGTGACCAGATCATTGACGTGAAACGGGCGCAAGGTAACCAGGATGATTCCGGAAGCGATATTCGACAATGAGTCCTTCATCGCGAGACCAATCGCGAGTCCGGCGGCACCGAGCACCGCAAACATCGAGCTGACCGGCACGCCGAGTACCTGCACGACCGCCAGCAACAGGATGATCTGCATGATCACGAGCACGACCTTGCCGAGGAACATTGCTGCAGTCGATTCAAGCTGGCTGTTTTGCAGCCGTACACCGATCCAGCGGCCGAGTGATTTGGCCAGCCTCATTCCGATCAGGAGCAACACGAGCGCGCCGAGCAGGCGACCGCCAATGGCGATGCCGAGATCGACGAAATAAGCATGTTCGGGTGCCTGCAACCAGTCCATCATGGTTTGTTCCTCCGGGTTGGGGGCCAGCGCCTGGAAGCAGGCGGGGTGCGGGCAGTCTAGTCAATCCGACGTTAACCTCGGTTCAGCGCGAAAACCGGCATGACCTGCGACGGTGGCGTTATGCTGGCCACATGAGGAATTTGCTGATTGCGACTTGCGGGTGCTGCAGGATGAAGATGTTGTCCAGGCGTGCCCGCGGGAGCGAGGGTTGAAGCGCGCGGTTGGCGGGATGTTGTTGCTGATTGTGGCGGTGTCGGCATTCGGATTCATGCTGCTCGCTGGGCCGGATCAGGTGGGTCGCGAGCTGCCATCCGGGGATCAGCTTTCGGTTGGTCCGGCCAGTCGGGTTGAACCCGCCGCGGATGATGCGGCAACGCGTTCTGTCGAAGCGCTTAAGCAGCCGACTGAAATCACGCCTCACAGCATCCGCCCCGATATTCCGGCGGCCACGCGCACGCTGTTGCATCGCGTTGTCGACAACCAGGCTTGTCTGGCTGGCACGGCGAGCGCCGCACAACCTGCGAAGACAGCTATCCATCGCTGGGTCGATGCCAAGGGCGTGATTCATTTCTCGGATCTGGCTCCCATCGGGCCCGCGCATGGCTACCGGCAAATCGATGCACAAGGGCTCCCCGCAATCGTCGTGCATGCCCGTGGCTATGACGTCAACCTTCCCGACGATCTCGTACAGAACGCGATTTCGGCGGCTCAAGCCATCGAGCGGATTCTGCGCGGTACGCTCGGTGTCGAAGGTGAGCCAGGTTTGGTTCTCGATGTTGAATTCGTCGCTGCGGCTGATGCCTGGGCGAAGCGGGCCGGCAACCCGGTCATGGCCAGTTCCGCCGGTACCTATTCGCCGCAGAACCGCACCATCCATATCCGGTTGCAGGCTGACGAGCAATCGAACCTGCTCATCCTTCACCACGAAATCACCCATGCCCTGATCCATGAGCGGGTCGGTCGATTGCCGACCGCCATCAACGAGGGAATGGCTGGATACTTCGTACAC
>JBDTCQ010000039.1:0-10084 GCA_039923515.1 Dokdonella sp. | reverse complement strand
TCTCCGACCGGCGGCTGCGACGTGCGCACCGGCTGGGTGCTATTGCGCAACATGGCGTAGAAGGCATCCGGCGACAGCGAAACCTTGTCGAGAAAATCCTCGGCACCGACCGTGATGCGCACCGGCACGACGTTCAGCGGCAGGCTCTCCAGCGCATCGGTCGGAAGATCGGCGGCCGAATCGATCACCACGACAACCTTGCCGAGCGTATGCGCGGCACGCTGCTGGGCTTGCATGTCATCCGCCTTGCGTGAGCGCACCTCGCCAAATCCGGACAAGGCATCGAACAACAACGCGGGCTCATCGACATGCATGTGCACACGCAGCTTTTCCCGCGTTCCGGCGATCACCAGGCTCGACCCACCGAGCCGATCGAGCGCCTTGCGCACCGCGTTGCGATCGATCGCGACGGCTGAGAGCACGCATTCGGTGCACCAGCGATGAGTTTCTCCGGCAGCCAGTTCCTCGCTGATCACGACACCCACTTCAGCCATGGCGCTGGGCTCGGAAAATTGACCGGCCACGCGACCCCGCACGATGTAATCATCGATGCCTTCCAGCAGATGCAGGAAGCCCTGTGCGCCCGCATCGACGACGCCGGCCTTGCGCAGCACGGCGAGCTGGTTTGGCGTATTCGCCAGCGCTTCACGACTGGCGGCAAGCGCATGCGTGAATGCCGTGCGCAAATCATCGACACCCTGATCGCAGGCCTGCCGCAACGAAGCAGCAAACACGCTGATGACTGACAACATGGTGCCCTCGCGCGGCTCGGCAATCGCCTGGCGGGCCTGGCTTGCGCCGAGGTCGGCGGCACTCGCCAGCGGACAAAGGGTCAATCGGTTATGACCGCCCAGAACCTCGCCGAATCCTTGCAGGAACTGGGCGAGTATCGCCCCGGAATTGCCGCGTGCCCCGTCGATCGCTTCGCTGGCGACACGCTTGAAGATTTCACCGGCATGGCCGCCGCGCATATCGCGCAGGGCATCGCGGACACTCGCCAGGGTGAAGCCGAGATTGCTGCCGGTATCGCCATCCGGCACCGGAAACACGTTGATGCGGTTGAGCAGATCACGCTCGGCGATAACGCGGCCAATGCCAGCCATGAGTGCGTGCTTGAGCACGCGGCCATCGGTGTCCGCGTGGATTCTGGGTGTCATCGGCTGGCTGGATTGGGGAGGATGTCTGGAGTCTAGCCATACGCAGGGGAATGGGTCGCGCTGCGCTGCAGCGCAAATCCCCCGGGAATGATCAACAACACGAAACAAATTGTCGGTCTCTAGCGGACAAGCAAGTGTCCGCGAGTGTCCGCAGCTGTCCAGTGGACACACGATTCAGGCGGAATATCCGGACAAAACCAAGTAATCATTGAATATCAAGAAACTGGCACGATAACTGCTATGACTTTCGGGCTATTGATCCGCGCGTTTTCCTGCGCTGGTACATCACCCCGGTTTGATGGTTTCCGCGCGGGGATCATGGGAACATCCCGAATGCCGCGCAAATTCAGTCGTCGCAGTCACACGGAGACACCGCATGAACTCGCCGAAATGGACCTTGGGCCTTGCTTGCTTTGGCCTGCTGTTGTTCGCCATTGCCGCACAGGCGGGCGAAATATCGATGGACGTGCGCGGACTGGCCCTCGGCACGCAACCCGCAACCAGTGAGGATGCCCCAGCGCAAGCCAGTCAGTTGGCCCCGAGTGACGCCAGCGACGACGCTGCGGCAACTTCCCATCGACGCTGGCGCGCCACGTCCCGCAGCACGACTGATTCAGTCTTGGCCGATGATGCCGGGATTGCAGCGGACGCCGCTTCATCAGTCACAGCAACCAGCACATCCTCGGCGCCGGTCAAACCACGCAATCGCTGGCAATCGCTGGTTCCCGGTGCAATCAAGTAAACCGGCAGCATCGACCAGCGAAACTTCATCGCTTGCTACGAACATCAGTCATTAAAAAAGGCAGGCTCATGAGCCTGCCTTTTTTGATTTCCGCAAGCGGACACCGCTTGCGGACTCAGTACTTGCTTAGTCGATCGAGTAACTCTGCAGCGATACCGGTGTCGTTCCGGCCATGATGCCGGTACCGTCATTCTGGTAACAGAATCCTGTGAGCGTGGCCGGGAATCCGTTCGGGCCGGTGGTCGTCACCGTAGCCCAGCCATAGTTGGATGCCGCCGTACCTTCATTCCTGAACTTGACGCCGACATAGCCATTGGTGACACCAGCCTGGAAAGCTCCGGGCAGGACAACACCAGCCGGGGACAAGGCCGATGATGCGTCGATCATCGTGCCAGCGGCGAGGAGACTAATCGTCGTGCCCGTTCCGACGTATTGGGTGGTGTTGGCCGCGCCGGCAGAAGAGTAGAACCTCAACGTTCCACCGGATGCGTACGCACTGAAATCCCAGCCCGCCGTTCCGGCACCCGAAGTGCCCGACGCACCGGTCACAAAATTGACGTAGACGCCGTTGATGTCCGCTGGAATTGCGATCGGGGTGCTCGAACAAAACACCGCCGCAAAGGCTTGCGAGGATCCGACCGTGGCCGCTGCCATTGCCAGCGAGGCAAGAACTGCGCTACGCGCGAATCGCGGCTTCCGATTGCCAGCCTGTGTACTGAATTTTTTCATGGATATTTCTCCGAATAAAATGACGACCATTGGCCCATCGCGGTTCGGCCCCTACCCCACTTCCACGACTGACGCCCCCAAAAACTGCTGCCATCCCTGACTGAAGCTGTAACACGACCGCGAACTATAGCGGTAAATCGACCGTTTTGCCCGACATTTCCATGTTGGCCTGAGCGCAGCGCGGAGCCCCTCAATGCCTCCGGTGGGCCAGCGTTTGATTCAGCGAGCAAAGTGCAGGGATTTTGCGTTTGCCACTGCGCAGACGGCCCAATCATCGTCACCGGCGGCCTGGTCCAATCCGGATTTCCCGGATCAACGCGCGGCGGTTGTCGTTGCATCGGGTTGCACAGTCCCGGCAAGCCCACTAGCCTAGCTGATTATCTTTGCGACTCCTGCCAATGTCGGTTCCAGTTCCGCTAGCGCGCCTGTGTCGGCGCCTCATCCCGCTCGTCCTGCTCTCGATTTCGCTGGTTCCGCTGTCGGCCATGGCTTGCAGTGGAATCCTGCACATCGAAATAGAGACAGCCGGCGTCTATGCACTTGATCATGCGGAAATCGCCGCACGGCAACCTGATCTTGCCGATTGCGCGAGTGATCAACTCACTCTGAGCAATGCCGGCAAGGAAGTTCCGATCCGTGTGCTCGATGGCGGCGATGGGCGTTTTTCCGATGGGGATTCGATCGAATGGATCGGCCATCCGCTGCACGGCCCGGAAAGCTGGTTCAACACCTACAGCGTCAACAACGTCTACCTGCTGTCGGCCTCGAATGGCGCGCATGCGCGATTGCGCGACGAGCCGGCGAAAGGCAGCGGTCCGGCAAGCCTCATGCGCAGCCTGCATCTTGAGCAGGAAAACATGATGATCCGGCTTGACCAGAACCAGCAGAAGCCGGGCGAAGAGCCCGATGTCTGGCATTGGTCCAAGCTGACCCAGGCCGATCCCGAAGCGTTCACGACGAGCTTCGATCTGCCGGACATCGCTTCACGGGGTCGTGACGTGGCCATGCGCATCAACTTCCGCGGCATCTCAAGCATCGTCGTGCCGATGGAACACAAGGACAATCGGCCGACCGATCATTTGGTCGAAGTGCGTATCAATGGACATTTGCTCGGCCGTGTCGGCTGGAACGGACGCGACGAATTCAAGCAGGCGCTGAGCGTGCCGGTGAAGGATCTGAAAGCTGCAGCGAACCAGCTGGTGCTGTCGATTCCAAAGCGGACACTTTCCTGGAACCCGACGCAGACCGCGGTGGATGTGGTCATGTTCAACTGGATCGAATTCGACTACCCGCTCGGCGGAGTGCTCGCTGCCGACTCTGCGCCACTTCAGTCCACCGATTCGTCCGCTCGGTCAATCGAGCTGGTTTGGCGCGGTTCGGAAAACGCCCCCTCGTTGTATGGCGATGACGGGATGCGTCGTCCGCCGATGGCCTTGGGTGGCGATCGCTACCGGTATGCGGGAGCGACTCCGGGTATCGACCTGTATCCGGCATCAAACCCAGCCAAGCCGGTTTTGCTGCGCGCCGCAGGCAAGCATGACTGGCGCACACCCGGACAGGCCTATGACTATCTGATCGTCAGCCACGCCAGCCTGATCGATGCGGTACGTCCGCTCGCCGAGTTTCATGAGAAGCGTGGCATGAAGGTGGCCCTGATCGACATTGCCGACGTGTATGACGAGTTCAATCACGGCATCACCCATCCGCAAGCGGTCCGCAATCTGGTCGATACCGCCTGGCATGACTGGCCGCAGCCCAGACCTCGCTTCCTGCTGCTGGTTGGCGATGCCAGCTTCGATATCCGCAGCAAGACCTACAACGACCTCGCCTACGCCAAGTTCGCCAATAGCCCGCAGGAGCTGAACCCCGGTCATTTCTCCGGGATTCCGGCGACTGCCTATGACGCGGCCAGCAAGAGCATGGCCAGCCGCAACCTGATCCCGACCTGGCAATACCCCTCGACCGAGGGTCAATCGGCCAGCGACAACTGGTTTGGCGCCGTCGATGGCGACGACTATCACCCGGTGGTCGCGGTCGGCCGCTTTCCAGTTGTCGAACCGGCCGAGGTCACGGCGATTGTCAACAAGACCATCGATTACCTGAGCAGTCCGCGACCCGGTGCGTGGCGACGCGATGTCATGTTCATCACCGACGAATCCTCGTACTTCAAGAAAGCCTCGGACCAGATCGCCAGCAGCATCAGCAAGCAGGGATTTCTCGCTGACAAGATCTATGCAAGCCCGGATGAGGCCGACAATCTCGCCCACCAAAGTGCGATCAAGGACGGCCTCAACCAGGGCCAGTTGCTGGTCCACTTCATCGGCCATGGCGGACGCTACATCTGGCGCACCGGGCCACCGGATCTGCGCAAGAACCACGATCTGTTCACCCTTGATGACGTCAGCGAACTGAGCAACAGCGGCCGCCTGCCGATGGTGCTGTCGATGACCTGCTATTCGGCACCGTTCGACAACCCGACCGAGGATTCCATCGGTGAGCGCTTTTTGCGTGAGGCCGACAAGGGCGCGATAGCGGTATTCGCCGCGTCCTGGCGCAACGCGCCATCGACAAAGTTCAGCGAGAACCTGGTCAAGGAGTTGCTGGCGCCCGGCGCAACGATCGGCGAAGGCATCGTGCGCGCGAAGAAGAGCATCGACGATCGCACCCTTGTGGAAATGTACAATTTGCTTGGTGACCCCGCCGTCGTGCTCGAACGACCGCAGGCAAAAGCGAAAATGCAGGTCGATGGTGACCGCTGGAGCCCGGCCGTGCTGATCGCCCTGCCCGATGCCGGTTTTTCAGGCCAGGTCGCGTTCAACTGGCTTGATGACGATGGCAGCGTGCTCGGAACTTCGAACTACCAAACCAGTCAGTCGACCTTGCGGGTGCCAATTCCCCGCTTCGCCGATGGAAAAATCGCGCGCTTCGTCGGCGCTTATGCAAACGATCCGCACAGCGGGCGTGACGCCGTCGCCGGGATCAAGCTCGATATCGAGACCGCCACGCGCAAGCTCATGCCCGCGTGGCTGACGTCGTCGGCCGCGGGATCCGGAGGCAAACCAATCGCCAGTGACACGATCTCGCGCAACGGCTTCGAGCAAACAGCGGGTACCCAGCCAGCCCCGGCTGATTGAGCGTGGCCGCCGTTGCTGTCCTGGTCGAACTCGCGCGTCCGACCCAATGGATCAAGAACGGCTTCGTTCTGCTGCCTCTTTTTTTTGCCCATGCATTGTTTGATCAATCGGCTCTGTTGGGTGCATCGCTGGCCACTATCGCGTTCTGCCTGGCGGCGTCGGCCGTTTATGCATTCAATGACACACGCGATGCAGAGCGTGATCGATTGCACCCGGACAAATGCCAGCGTCCGGTTGCCCGCGGCGCGATCACGCCACACTCGGCCCTGATATTTTCCGGCCTGCTATGCGTGGCAGCCCTGCTCGTCGCGGCATCGATCAATACCGGCGTAGCCACCGTGATTGCCATATATCTGGTGCTGCAACTTGCCTATTCACAGGGCCTTAAACGCATTGCCTGGCTCGATGTTGGTATCGTTGCCAGCGGATTCGCCTTGCGCATTCTGGCCGGCGGCCTTGCCGCAAATGTTCCGCTGACACCGTGGATCCTCGCGATGGGATTTCTGCTCGCGCTGATGTTGGCGCTGGGCAAGCGCCACGGCGATCTCGTCCACGTCACCAATCCCGACGCACGTGCTGCAGCGAGTTACAACGTGATCACGATCGAATGGGCTCTGGCCGGCCTGGCCGGCGCGGTGCTCGTTGCCTATGTCTTGTATGCGATTTCGCCCGAGGTTATGGCCCGCCACGGCCACCGTGCACTGGCGTGGTCGACGCCATGGGTCGTGCTCGGCGTCTTGCGCTACGCGTTCCTCGTTTTCAAGCGCGGCGCTGGCGGCGATCCGAGTCGGCTCGCCGTGCGTGACCCGTACCTGCTCGGCGCAACCCTGGGCTGGCTGCTTACCTTGAGCTGGGTTCTCTATCGCTGACTGCCCATCGTTGTCGCATTCCGGCGACAATGACGCCAACTCGAATCGGGAATCCGTGTGCCGGCATTCGCTTATCAGGCTCTCGACAGCAATGGCAAGACCCTGCGTGGCGTGCTGCAGGGTGATACTGCGCGTGCGGTTCGCGGCATCCTGCGCGAGCGCGGCCTGAATCCGCTGGCGGTCGATGAGGTTGCCGAAGATCGCAAAAGCGCATCGCCGTTTTCGCGTCGTGGCCTCTCGGCCACGCAGTTGGCCATGCTCACGCGCCAGCTCTCGACTCTCATCGGTGCCGACCTGCCAATCGATGAAGCGCTGGCCGCACTCTCGGAGCAGGATGACAATGATCGCCAGCGCGCATTGATCGCCGCCCTGCGTTCGCGTGTCATGGAGGGCGCCAGCCTGGCCCAGGCCATGGCCGATTTTCCCGACAGTTTCCCCGAAATTTTTCGCGCCACGGTGGCTGCCGGGGAACAATCCAGCCATCTTGCCCGGGTGCTCGACCGTCTCGCCGATTACGCCGAAGCGCGCGATGCGCTGCGCCAGACACTGCTTTCCGCGCTGACCTATCCGCTGTTGCTGGCCGTTGTTGCGATCGCTGTCGTCGCCGGCCTGTTGACCTGGGTCGTGCCACAGATCATCGGCGTGTTCGAGAACATGCATCAGACCCTGCCGCTGGCCACGCGCGTACTGATGGGGCTTTCGGATTTTCTTCGCCATTGGGCCTGGCTGCTGGTGGGTTTGATCGTGCTCGGGGTGATTGCGATCCGTGTTGCCCTGCGCCGCGAGGCGGTGCGCTATCGCTGGCATGGATTTCTCTTGCGCCTGCCGCTGATCGGTCGACTGACGCGTGCCGCAAACACGGCGCGCGCAGCGCGCACATTGGCCCTGCTCGCGGGTGCCGCGGTGCCCTTGCTGGATGCGCTGGCGATTGCCGCGCAAGTCGTGCCCAATCTGCCGATGCGCGAATCACTGCGCCAAGCGGCTTTCAAGGTGCGCGAAGGCAGCGGTTTTGCGCGCGCCCTCGCCGAGAGCAAGCAATTTCCGCCGGTTGCGCTGCGCTTGATCGCCAGTGGCGAAAAATCCGGTGAACTGCCGCGCATGCTCGAGGAGGCCGCCGCGCAGCAGCAACGTGATCTCGACCGCTGGCTCGGCGTACTCTCGGCAACTCTCGGCCCAGCCGTTATCCTGCTGGTCGGCGCCATGGTCCTGTTTATCGTCCTCGCGATCCTGCTGCCAATCTTCGATTTGAATCAAATGGTCAAGTAGCCGGGAATCGGGAATGGAGAATGGGGAATCGGACAAGCAACGCAACAGCCCATTGCTATCGCACCTACAATCCGCGCTGCTTTTCCTTCGCTTCTGCCTTTCGCTTTTACCATTCCCTATTCCCCATTCCCGATTCCCTACCCCCAAATGATCCACTTCGACAACGTCAGCAAACGCTATGCCGGTGGCCATGAGGCATTGAACGGACTCAGCTTCGGGGTCGCGGCGGGCGAGATGGTGTTTGTGACCGGGCATTCCGGTGCTGGCAAGACCACGCTGCTCAAGCTGCTAGGCTTGATCGAGCGCCCAACCCGCGGCGAGATCGTGGTCAATGGTGCGGCGCTGGCGCGTGTGCGTCAGCGCGCGATCCCGCAGGTGCGTCGCGGAATCGGCATGGTCTTCCAGAATCATCGATTGCTGATGGATCGCAGCGTCTTCGACAACGTCGCCCTGCCGCTGACCATTGCCGGTGCCGGCACCGAGGAAACCGCCAAGCGCGTGCGCGCGTCGCTCGACAAGGTGGGCCTGCTCGACAAGGAACGCTCGGCTCCGGCGACCTTGTCGACCGGCGAGCAGCAGCGCGTCGGCATTGCCCGAGCCTTGGTCGGCAAGCCGCCGCTGATCATCGCCGACGAACCGACCGGCAATCTTGATCCTCAGCTTTCAGTCGAAATCATGCATCTGTTTGCCGAGTTCCAGCAGGTTGGAACGACGGTGCTGATCGCCAGCCACGATCTGCACCTGATCCGGCACATGGGCAAGCGTGTTCTCGTTCTCGATCACGGCCAGTTGATCGATGACTTCCGGCCGCAGGCAAGCTGATGGCCAAGCCCCGCAAGCCATCGAACCGCCTGCGCGAAGCGCCGCCGGCTAACCAGAGTCTGCCGCGCGAGCGGCGTCCGCTGCGTTCGCGCTGGGATGCCTGGACCCGCCAGCATCGGCAGAGCTTTCGCGCCAGCCTTGGCCGCCTGCTGGCACGCCCATGGTCAACCGCTCTGACGGTGTTGGTCATGGGCATCGCGCTGGCCCTGCCTCTGCTGCTGTTCGTCCTCCTCGACAATGCGCGCGCGCTGTCCGGCGGATTGCGCGAGGCGCGCGAGTTCACGGTTTTCCTCGACACCACCCAAAACCCGAATTCGGCGCGCCAATTCGCCGATGAGCTGGGCAAACGTGCCGATGTGGTTGACGTTGTCCTGCGCACACCAGAACAGGGGCTTGCCGAGTTCCGCCAGCTATCCGGCTTTTCCGAAGCGCTTGATGTGCTCGAGGACAATCCTCTGCCGAGCGTGCTCGTGGTTACGCCGCGGCTGGACGCTGGCAATGGCGAGCCCGCCCTGCTGGCCGAGCTGAAAGCCGATGCGCGTGTCGATATGGTCCAGTACGACGCCGAGTGGCGCAAACGCCTGTCGGCAATCCTCGCTTTCGGTGAGCGCGCCATGCTCGCGCTGATGGTGCTGCTTGGTCTGGCGACCTTGCTCGTCGTCGGCAATACGGTGCGCATGGACATTCAATCCCGAGCCGAGGAAATCGCCGTGGTGCAATTGATGGGGGCCAGTGACGGCTTCGTGCGACGGCCATTCCTGTACGCGGGATTCTGGTACGGAATTCTTGGCGGTGTACTTGGCGTGCTTGCAGTTGGTATTGTCGAACTTGTGGTGCACAACCCGTTGCTTGAGCTGCTGGCCAGCTACCAAAATCGTTTCAGCCTGCATGGTTTCGGATGGCTCGATGCGATGATGGTAATTTCCGCCAGCGCCGTGCTGGGCTGGCTCGGCGCCTGGATTGTCAGCACTCGTCACCTTTTTGCCGGGCGACCAAAACACTAGGCACGAAATCCGCCCTCGCCACCTTTTTGCCGGACGACCGCAACATTGAGCACCAAGCCCGCCCTGACCCGCCACCTGTCCTCCGACGAACCACGCGTCCTCGTCGTCGATGGATCTCGCGTCGTGCGCCGGCTGATCGAGCAGATGTTGAAATCCAATCTGCCCGGAGTGATTGTGCTGGCCTGCGAAACCGGGGCGGAGGCGATGGCCCAGCTGAGCGCGGGCGTGATCGATTTTGTGACCATGGCCCTCCGCTTGCCGGACATGGATGGGCTCGAACTGGCTCGCCAGATCCGCGAAAGTTCTCCGCAGGCGTACATGCCGATTGTGGTTGTTTCCGGTGACGTACAGGAACGCCTGG
>JBDTCQ010000038.1:0-11130 GCA_039923515.1 Dokdonella sp. | reverse complement strand
GCGCCGCCGACAACTCGAGATCGAGCAAATAGTCGGCGCCGAGGATCGCGAGACCAAAGCTGCCGGCTGGCGTCGCGGCCGGCAAATTCACATTTAGTCGATCATTCAGGCTAGGAACTGCTATTCCCCCGCCCGTTATTGATGTTGCGGGAGCTGACGGATTGAAGACGGGCAGACCACGACCACCGTTAAAGCGATTGTTGAGGGCCAGGTTACTCATGCGATCGGTCCCGACCGCAGTTCCTGCGGTGGAAACGACATTTCCGTTATGGTCCTCATAGCCGCCGCTGATGCCGAACTTGACACCGAGTTCGCGGGCAAAGGTATCGGTGGCTATGACAATGCGCGATTCAATCAGCACCTGTTGCACCGGACGATCAAGCACGGCGATTAACTGACGAATCTCGACGATCTTCTGCGGCGTGTCGCTGACCAGCAGAGTATTGGTTCGATCATCGAAGCTGACCGTTCCACGCTGAGAAAGAAACCCGCGCTGCTGCTGTTGGCCGCCTGCCGCGCCAGCCCCTGCCGTTTGCGAGCCTTGCGTGTCCTTCGTCAACAACGCAGCAATATCCTTGGCATTACCATAACTGATCGGAATGTAGTCGGAAACAAGTTCGACTTTATCTTCCATTTTCAGGCGCGCATCCGCTATAGCTTGCTCGCGATCGGCGATCTCCTTCTGCGGAGCTACCCAGATCACATTGCCCTGCTTGCGTTGATCAAGCCCCTTGGCCTGCAGGACGATATGCAGCGCTTGATCCCATGGCACATTGATCAGTCGCAAGGTCACATTGCCCTGGACGCTGTCGGCAACAACGATATTGAGGTCCGAGACGTCGGCAATCAATTGCAGTACCGAGCGGGTTGGAATGTCCTGGAAATTGAACGTTACGCGACTGCCGTTAAAGACGGGTTCGGCATTCTTCTTGAGCTTTTCGTCTTCGCGCTTGGGCGAGATTTCGACAACATATTCGTTGCCGGTCTGGTAGGCCAACTGTTCGAACGGGCCCTGCCCACTGATGTCAATGCGGACGCCGGTGCCGCGCGAACGCGTTTCGATGTACTGCACGGGCGTAGCGAAATCGAGCACATCCAGCCGCTTGGCCTGATCCGGGGGCAGTTTCACGTTGAGAATGTCGAGCACGACCT
This sequence comes from Dokdonella sp., assembly GCA_039923515.1. Lineage (GTDB taxonomy): Bacteria > Pseudomonadota > Gammaproteobacteria > Xanthomonadales > Rhodanobacteraceae > Dokdonella. Next base: position 9,978 of record JBDTCQ010000038.1, on the reverse strand, counting down.
TGTCGCCTTCGCGCTTGAGGTCGGCCGCTGCACCCGGGCCCGAGAAGCTGACGACGATCCGGCCCTCGCCATTTTTGCCGCGACGAAAATCGACATTGCTGAGGGCGACAGTGTCGTTGGCGACTTGCTTGGTCGGATTGCGTGTCGCTGCCGAGGCTGCTGCTGCGGTCGACCCGGAGATGTTCGGGGCGATCGTAAGGATCAATTCCTTGCCGTTGATGCGGGTTTCGTAGCTTGCTGGTCGAAACAGGTCGACTACGACGCGGGTCCGCCCGGCCGCTTCAACTGTCGAGATTCCTGCCGTCGCACCGGCACCGACTTCAATGCGGCGCTGCGTAATTGCATTGCGCGTATCGGCAAGGTCCAGCGCGATGCGCGGGGGCGATTCTGTCGTGAAAGCCTGCGGTGCAGTCACTGCTTCTGCAAAACGCATGGTGATCTCAACCTTCCCACCCGGCTGGGCGGTGTAAGTGAGATCTTCCAGCACGTTCTCGGCCTGGACCGTTCCCGCGAGGACTAGCCCAAGCAACGCGAGCAAGCCCGCAATGCCGGCCTTGCGCATCGTTCTGGCAGGCTTGCGCCCGTGCAAGTCAGTAGCTTTAGTAATCATATTGCTTACCCCCAACGGGTCGGTCATTACTTGCTGGCATCTGCCAACGAAATCGAGGTTTGGCGCTCTATCCAGCCGCCTGTTTGATTGGGCACCAACTCGACCAGATCAATCTGGCCCTCGTTGATTGCCGTGATTCGGCCGTAATTCTGACCCACATAGTTGCCCACATGAACGCGACGGATGACGCCCTCCGGATCCTTCAGCAGGCCTTCCGGAGACGACGGCGAACCGAGCGTGCCAACCATTTTCAGACCATCAAGAGGGAACGATTCGAGTGGCTCGCGAGTTCGGTTCTGATCGGGACGAGGACCTGCATTGGCGGTCTCTTCGCCTTCTTCACGGGTTGGCAGATCGAACGGATCGCGATTGTCCGGCGCGCGCAAAGTGTATTCGAACGTCTCGAACGTCTTGATCGCAGGAGGAGGATCGATCGGGGTGCCTTTCTTGGCTTTTTCCTGCTGAACCCATTTCTCGACTTCGGCTTTTCCTGACATGCAGCCGCTGAGAATGGCTAGCATCATGAATGACACTAACAGCCGGAATGTGATTGCAGATGGTGCTTTCATATCACTTCCCTCCCTTGGGCTTTTTCCCGCCCTTCGGAGCATTCGCATCCTCGAATTCGGCAATCTCATCGCTATCCATGTAGCGATAGGTTTTAACGGTGCCTTCCAAGGTCAATGTACCGGCAGAATTGCCTGCCTTGCCTGCCTTTCCTGCTGAGCCCGCCCTGTCTGCCGATGGACGCAGGGAGACATCGTGCATGGTCAGAATCACCACGCGCGGCAGAGATGCAACCTTGCTGATGAACGCACCAAATTCGTGATACGTACCCACCATGCGCAACTGGATAGGTTTCTCGGCGTAGAAGCCCTTCATCACTTCCGGACCGGGTTGAAACAACTCGTTGGTGATGCCTGCTCCAAGCGCTGCCTGCGATATCTCGAGGATAAGCTTCGGCATCTCGGTCTTGCCGGGAAGCTGGTTGATCATTTGCTGTAGCTCATCAGTCATGTCCTCAAGCTGCTTTTCATAAGCGGCAAGATTGACTACCTGGGCCTGCTTTTTCACGAAATCGGCGCGAAGTCCGACCTCTTTCTGTTCGGCACGCTCAAGATCTTCTTGTTGCACACTGATCTGGAACCACCAGCCGAGAAACAAGATCACGGCAATGATCAGGAAGGCAAAGAATCCCTTGATCGCTTTCGGCCAGTTGCCGACATTGTTGCGATCCAGATTGCGCAGATCGTCGAAGAAACTCATGGCTTCTTCTCCTCGGCAGGCGCTTTCTCTGCAGTGGGCTTGGCACTCAGCTTGCTTGCGGCATCGTTGAGTTGCTCACCGAGATCAGCGGGCTTGGCGGCCTCAGGCTTTACCGATCCGCTCGCCGCATTGGCGGTGTCCGGGCCTGCGTCGGCGCTTTGGGTTTCCGCTTCGGCCGTCTTCTTGGTCGTCACGGTCAACGAGAACACATACGGCATCTTGGCATCGGCACCTGGAGCACCCTCCTTGCTTTCGATCTTGGCCAGGTCGGCCTTGCCGAGATAGGGAGAATTTTCCAGCGCACGCATGTAGGTTGCCACGCGCGTACTCGATTCAGCGACGCCTTCGAGCGTCAGCTTGTCCCCGTTTTGCTTGAGCGAGGTCAACCGTGTGCCATCAGGAATACTCTTCGACAGCTGGTCGAACAGATGCACCATCTGTGATCGGTTGGACTGCAGGTCCTCGATGATTTCCTTGCGCGCGAGCAGTTGCGAACGGACTTTCTCAAGGTTCTGGATCTTCTCGATATCTTTATCGAGCAGCTTGATCTGCTGATCGAGATAGGTGTTGCGCTCGTTCTGGTTGTCGATGCGCATGCCCATCCAATAGGACGCGCAGAAAAAGATGAAAACCGCCGCAACAGCGGTTGCGACGAGCATCAGGTAGAACTCGCGCTCGCGCTGCTTGCGCCGTTCGGCTCGCCAGGGGAGTAGATTGATTCTGGCCATCAGTCGAAACTCCTCATCGCCAGTCCGCATGCGATCATCAGAGCCGGAGCATCCTGAGCCAATGTCTGTGCTTGCACGCGCGAGGACAGCGACATGTTGGCCAGCGGGTTTGCAACCACGCAGGGCACGCCAAGCTGCTCTTCGACCATGTCGGCAACCCCGGTGATCGAGGCGCAGCCACCGGCCAGAACGATCTGGTCGACTCGGCTGTATTCGCTGCCCGCGAAGAAGAACTGCAACAGTCGACTGATTTGCTGGACCATCGCTTCCTTGAACGGCTCCAGCACCTCGATCTCGTAGGATTCCGGCAAACCACCCTGGCGCTTGGCCAGGCCAGCTTCCTCGTAGCTCAAACCATAGCGACGCATGACTTCATCAGTCAGTTGCTTGCCACCGAAGACCTGCTCACGAGAGTAGATCGTGCGCTGGTTGCGCAACACGATCAGGGTCGTCATTGTCGCGCCGACATCGACGACCGCGACAACGGCGTCTTTCGGCACCGAAAGCTGGTCGGCAATCAGGCGAAACGCGTTTTCCATCGCGAACGCCTCGACATCCATCGTCTTGGCGGTAAGCCCACCTAAGTCGAGTGCGGCAATGCGTAGATCGACGTTTTCCGTCCGAGACGCGGCCAAAAGGACATTGACCATGTCCGGATTGTCCTTGACCGGGCCAATCACCTCGAAATCGAGACTGACTTCCTCGATTGGGTAGGGGATGTACTGATTGGCTTCAATCTGGATCTGCGCCTCCATGTCCTCTTCGGACAAGTCGGCCGGCATCGGCACAATCTTGGTAATGACCGCAGAGCCCGCCACAGCCGCTGCTGCAGACCGGGTTTTAGCTCCGGATCGACTGAGCGCTCGGCGAATGGCCTCACCTACAGCCTCGACTTCGACGATGTTCTTCTCGACGACGGCGTTAGGTGGCAATGCCTCTACGGCGTAATGTTCAACACGGAAGCGACCGCCAGCCTGACCCAATTGCAACAGCTTAACGGCCGTTGAACTGATGTCGACTCCGATCAGAACCGGTGTCTTAGGAGTGAAGAGTCCCACTACTTTTTCCCCTTCCCACGCGCCCTTACGAGCGAAACCTGCGTTTTCACATTAAATCTAAAACCTGACCACTTGGCAACAGGGAACGTTCAAAAAGTCGATCCCGTCGCGAAAACTGCCCTGAATTGCCCGAATTGATCAGACCCAGCGCCCCTGGAGGCGCTCGAAAAAGCCCCAATGCACCTATACTCTGTCGATTGCGCAAAGATCCTTCCTTGAATGCCATCACAAGTCGCACCACCCGTTCGCATCCTGCTCCGATGCGCACGTTACGCGCTTTACCTCGGCCTCGGCGGTGCGGTGCTTGGCTGTCTTGGCCTGGGCATTGCCTACTGGTTGATCTCGCCACGCCTGCCATCCGCTGAAACCCTGCGTGACGTCCGTTTGCAGGTGCCCCTCAAGGTGCTCTCGGCCGATGGGAAGCTGATGGCAACCTTTGGCGAGACCCGGCGCATCCCGATTCACATGAGCGATGTGCCTGATCGCCTGAAGTATGCGGTGCTGTCGGCCGAAGATGCCGATTTCTACACTCATTCGGGAATCGACATCACCGGCATCCTGCGTGCGGTCTGGCTGGTTGCAACCACCGGAAGCAAGCATGTGGCCGGCGGCAGCACGATCACCCAGCAAGTGGCTAGACAATTCTTCCTGAGCCCCGAAGTCACCTATACGCGCAAGCTTTCCGAGATTTTCCTGGCCTTCCGCATCGAGAGCGCATTGAGCAAGGACGAGATTCTCGAGCTTTACCTCAACAAGAGCTTCTTCGGAAATCGTGCTTACGGGATCGCCGCGGCAGCCGAGTTCTACTATGGCAAGACACTGGATCAGTTGACTCAGGCCGAGTGCGCGATGCTGGCGTCGCTGCCCAAGTTCCCGTCCACAGGCAACCCGATCAACAACCAGCCGCGCGCGCTGCTGCGCCGCGCCTACGTGCTGGGCCGCATGCGCGATCTCGGCCATATCGATCAGGCGGCCTATGACCAGGCCATGGCCGAGCCGGACCAGTCGTTCGCCCACGAACCGCCGATTGAAATTGAAGCCTCGTATGTTGCGGAACTGGTGCGCCAGGAGGCCATTGAGCGGCTTGGCAATGACGCGCTCAACAACGGCTACGTGATCCGCACAACAATCGACTCCTCGGATCAGGAAGCAGCCAACCAGGCCTTGCGCGATTCACTGATTGACTATGACATCCGCCACGGCTATCGCGGCGCCGAGGCTCATGTGGAGATCCCCGCCGATGCCCAGCCGAGTGACCTGATCCATCTGATCGAAGGCTATCGAGCGGTGAATGGACTTATGCCGGGGCTCGTCAATCACGTTGACACCAACGAAGCCCTCATTCAGTTGGCTGACGGACAGAGCGCCGCACTCGACATCAAGGCCATTGAATGGGCGCGGTCATATGTTGATGACAGCCGGCGCGGCGCGGCACCGAAGCAGATTGGCGAGGTTCTCAAGGTTGGCGATATCGTTCGCGTCATGCGCGATCAGGAAGGCGCCTGGAAGCTTGCCCAGATTCCCGTCGTGCAGGGGGCGCTGATCGGACTGGATCCAGACGACGGCGCAATCCGCTCATTGATTGGCGGATTCAATTTCTCGCGCAGCAAATTCAACCGCGCCACGCAGTCGAATCGTTCGGCGGGATCGAGCTTCAAGCCGTTTATTTACTCGGCGGCGTTCGATCACGGTTTCACGCCGGCATCCGTGGTCAATGACGCGCCGTTGGTGTTCCCCGATGTGTCGCGGCCGGATGGCCTGTGGACGCCCTCCAACGACGATGGCAAGTTCGATGGGCCAATCCGCCTGCGCGAGGCGCTGGTGCGCTCGAAGAATCTCGTGTCGGTACGCCTGCTTGATGCAATCGGTGTGCATTACGCGCATGAATACGTCACCCGCTTCGGCTTCACGGCCCAGCAGGTGCCGGAAAACCTGTCGATGGCACTCGGTACTGCCGCTGTTTCGCCACTTTCAATGGCACGCGGATATGCCGTGATTGCCAATGGTGGCTTCCTTGTCGATCCCTACATGGTTGCCGCGATCGAGGACCGCGACGGCAAGACGATCTACCGCGCCAATCCGGTGCGCGCCTGTCGGGACTGCCCCGAACGCCAGTTGGAGGAAGCACGCCAGCAGGCGGTATCGACCAGCGCAGCGCCCACTTCGGGCTTCAGCCCGATTCCTTCTGCCCATGCCGAAACTCCAGCGCCAACGAATTCAACCGAACTGCGCCTGGCTCCGCGCGTGATCGATGCACGCAACGCGTTCCTGGTCACCTCGTTGATGCGCGACGTCGTACGCCGTGGAACCGGCTCCGGCGCGATGGTACTCAAGCGCAACGATCTGGCCGGCAAGACCGGAACCACCAATGACTATCGCGATGCATGGTTTTCCGGCTTCAACGCCAAGATCGTTGCCACTGCCTGGGTCGGATTCGACGATTTCAGCTCCCTCGGAAGTCGCGAGTTCGGCGCCAAATCGGCATTACCGATCTGGATCGGTTTCATGCGGGCAGCGCTCAAGGATATGGAGGAACAGCCGCTCGAGATGCCCCCCGGCGTCACCACGGCAAGAATTGATCGCGACAGCGGCCTGCTCGCCCCGGCCGGCGATCCGGATTCGATGATCGAGTTCTTCAAGACCGAAGACGTCAATCAGCTTGCGACCCGGCCGGATCAACAAAACGAAGAGCAGCGCGAAGCGTACGACGTCTTCTGATGCGATCAAACTCCCGCGATGATGCCACGCAAATGCGTCGCCGGATCGCGGTTGAGGCGGCGCGACTGATTGCCGAACGGGGCTTGCGCGACTATCACGTGGCCAAGCGCAAAGCTGCGCTACAGCTTGGCTTGGGTGACTCTTCGCCGTTGCCTCGCAATACCGAAATTGAAGAAGCATTGCGCGAACACCAGCGCCTGTTTCAGGGCCAGTCCCAACCGCTGCAACTCCACCATCTGCGTGAAACAGCCACCGAAGCAATGCGTTTTTTTGCCCGCTTCGGACCGCGCCTGGTTGGCGCAGTGCTTGATGGCACGGCCGATGCCGCATCGGCCATCTGCCTGCATCTGTTCCACGACAACTTCGCCGAAGTGATCGCGTTCCTCGATGAGAGCCGGATCCCATACGAGCAGCAGGATCGCGAATTCCGGTTTTCCGCCGACTTGCGCGAGAGCTATCCGGCCTTGCTGTTTTCGGCCGAGGGAACCGCAATCGACCTGACTGTCTTTCCACACGACGGCCTTCGCCGAGCGCCACTCGATCGCATCAACGAGCGACCGATGCGCCGTGCCGGACTTCACGCCTTGCTGGCCCTGATGGATTGAGTCTGTCCTGCCGCATGCGCGGCAGGGAATCGTGCAGGCATCTTCGCGCTCTGGGCGTGATGCTTGTCAGCGCTTATCGGAGTCGATGTAGTCGCGCTGCACGGAGCCGGTATAGACCTGGCGCGGACGCCCGATCTTGGCATCCGGGGTGACCTGCTGCTCGAGCCAGTGCGCAACCCAGCCCGCCGTACGTGCAATCGCGAACATGACGGTGAACATCTCGGTCGGGATACGCAACGCCTTGTAGATGATGCCCGAATAGAAATCGACATTCGGATACAGCTTGCGTTCGACGAAATACGAATCCTTGAGCGCAACTTCTTCGAGTGCCATGGCGACATCGAGCAGCGGATCCTCAATGTTCAGATCGGACAGCACCTTGTGCGTCATCTCGCGGATGATCGTCGCGCGTGGATCGAAATTCTTGTAGACGCGATGACCGAAACCCATCAGGCGAAAACCGGAATCCTTGTCCTTGGCCCTGGCCACGGCCGCGGCGACGTTCTTTGCATCACCAATGTCGGTCAGCATCGACAACACCGCTTCATTGGCACCGCCATGGGCCGGGCCCCACAGCGCGGCAATACCGGCTGCGACGCACGCATAGGGGTTGGCGCCGGTCGAACCGACCAGGCGGACGGTCGAGGTCGATGCGTTCTGCTCATGGTCGGCGTGCAGGATGAACAGCAGATCGAGTGCCTTGGCCACGGTCGGATTCAGATCCAGCGGCTCGCTTGGTACCTCGAACATCATGTGCAGGAAGCGCGTGACGTAATCGAGGTTGTTGCGTGGATAGCGCACCGGCCAGCCGATTGACGAGCGATACGCCGCGGCGGCAATGGTCGGCACCTTGGCAATCAGACGGATCGCGGCCAATCGCCGCTGCTCCGGATCATCCATGTCCAGATTGTCGTGATAGAACGCCGAAAGGGATGCAACCGACGCGCACAACATCGCCATCGGATGCGCGTCGTAGCGGAAGCCGTTGAGGAAGTTCTTCTGCGACTCATGCATCATCGTGTGATGCGTCACTTCGTGCTCGAACTTGCTGAATTCGGTCTTGCTCGGCAACTCGCCGTTGATCAGCAGATACGAGGTTTCAAGGAAATTCGAGTGCTTGGCCAACTGCTCGATCGGATACCCGCGATACAGCAGAACCCCTTTGTCGCCATCGATGTAAGTGATCGCACTGCGCGTGCTGGCGGTGGATACGAAGCCCGGATCGTAAGTGAAATAACCGGTTTCCTTGTTGAGCCGGCCAATATCGAGCGCGGGATCACCGAGCGTGCCGCTGATGACTGGCAACGACGTGCTGCGATCATTTTTGCTATCGATGATTTGAACGGATTGGTCGGACACAACGGACTCCTTGGGCGGGTTCCGGAATCACGTGCTGACGCCGGAAATCGTTAAAACGGGGATGTTGCCGCGCGGCGCCTCGGCAGGCGAGGGCTGCCAACTCGCACATACGCAGCCGTACCGCACGCAATTATTGCATAGCACAACGTCACTCGTGGCCATCGAACCAGTCCATGGATGCGCACAAACGCAAACGCCGGCACAGGGCCGGCGTTTCGCGACGCTTGACTTGAAATCGGCTTACTTGGCGTAGCGACGGCGGAACTTGTCGACTCGACCACCCGCATCGGCAACTTTCTGCTTGCCGGTGTAGAACGGATGCGAATGGCTCGAAATATCCACCTTGACCAGGGGATATTCCTGACCGTCCGTCCACTTCACGGTTTCCTTGCCCTTGCCGGACATCGTTGAACGGGTCAGAAACGAGAAGTCGCTGGACAGATCCTGGAAAACGACGGCTTGGTATTTCGGATGGATATCGGGCTTCATGAGACAGTACCGTTGGCCGGGCGGACCCGGAAGAAAAGAGCGCAATTGTATCGGCTGCTTGATCGCCTCGCAAGTCTGCCATCACGCTGCTTGATCACATGGCCGCCAGAGCGGCCTTTATCCTGGCCTCGAAACGCGCCTGGTCAACGCCGAGGATAATCCGCGCATTGGCGGGTCGCTGCAGACGTCCCTCCCAGTCCACCACAGTTGCGCCACGGGTCAAGCCACCCGTCATTTCAATACCGACGTGGCATTCCCGGGCCTCGCTGATGATCTCCGGCTCCAGCGCCACCGCCATGGCCAGCGCGTCCGCACTGAACAGGCGCTCACGGCCCTGGGCCTGCGCCCAACTGCGGGTACCCGCGGAGATCGATGAATAGAAGCGCGCCCGGGGCGAGTCCACTTCCAGCCAGCGTGCGAAATCAGCGTAGTCGAGACCGTGGCGGACAGTTGCCTCCCAATCGACCAGATCAAACTTTGGCCAAGATGAGAAAACGATGTGAGCAGCCTCCGGATCGAAGCTGATATTGAACTCGGCTGGCACCAATCGGGTATTTCCACGGCCGTTCACCGCTCCGCCCATGATCACGAGACGCGCAAAGCGCGAGGGAAGCTGCGGATCGAGACGCAGGGCAAGAGCGAGGTTGGTCAATGGGCCGAGCGCAACCAGGGTCAACTGGCCAGCAAATTCGCGGCTCAGGCGCAGGATGGCCATAACCGCATGCTCATCGGCCGGGCGACGTTGCGAAGGCGTGTAGTCGGTATCGCCAAAACCGTCCTGACCGTGGACAAAAGCGGCATCCTCGGCAGGCAGAACCAGCGGGGTTGCGCACCCCGCGTACACCGGCGTATCGGCATTCAATACCTCGACCAGTTTCAAGGCATTCGCCACGGTATGCCGAAGCCCGACATTTCCCGCCGCAATGGTCAATCCCGAAACCCTGGCCGTGTGATGGGCCATCAAGATGGCGAGTGCGTCATCGACGCCGGGGTCCGTATCTATCAACAACCGGGGTGCTTGCATGGTGGTTTCGACGTGGGAAAACCAAGCACGATAGCAAGAACTTGCGCCTCCCTGAAACGACAGCTCAGATAAGCGGCTCGACGAGTCCGTAGCCCTCGGCCAATCTTCGACGCACTTCTGC